>JAHLFT010000038.1 GCA_018883635.1 Candidatus Lactobacillus pullistercoris | reverse complement strand
TAAACGAAGTCCTTAGCAGTTAATGGAGTACCATCTGACCACTTAGAGTTACGTAAAGTGAAAGTCCAAGTCTTACCATCTTTACTTACTTGAGTCTTTGATGCCAAACCATTTTCAACCTTAGAGTTTTTACCTAAACGATAAATACCTTCCAAAACATTGTTCAATTGGTTAAAACTAGTAACATCAGTTGCTTTTGACAAGTCCATGGTAGGAATTTCTGCGCTTTCCTCCCAATTAAGGGTCTTCTTAGTTGATGAAGAATTATTTCCTGAACCACATGCAGCTAAAGTTGAAGCTGATACTAAAAGAGTAGCTCCAGCTGCAAACAACTTAGTAAATTTCATATATTTCGCTCCTCTCGATTATGAGAAAATTACTAATCTTTTTAACTTGATTAACAGTATACCCACCATTTTATTAAAAATCAATGATTATTTTTAATTTTGTTTTATTAATGCATAAAAAAGCAGACTGAGCTGTTTTCAGTCTGCTTTGATAACTACTGTTACTATGGGCTTATCCATCCCATTCCTGCATGAATTCCGCAATAAAATCACGCATATAATTTGTCCGTCTAGCTGCCTCTTTTTTACCGCTAGCAGTATTCATTAAATCTTCTAACTTAAATAATTTCTCATAAAAATGATTAATCGTCGTTTCTTCATGTTCACGATATTGATCATGACTAATTAACTTAGCCGGTTTAATTTTAGGATCATAAATCAAATTGCCGTGTTTGCCACCATAGGTGAAAGCACGTGCGATTCCGATTGCACCAAGGCTTTCCAGACGATCTGCATCTTGGACATATTGGCCTGATAGAGGCAAGTGATAGCGATGCTCAATATTTTTTGAAAAAGATAGATGCTGGATTGAAAATAAAATATCTTTAATTTCAAGCGACGTAAAATCAACTTCCGCGAGTAATTTTCTAATCTTTTTAATTACTTCCTCTGGATTAGGACAAACTTTTTCATCAATCGTGTCGTGTAAATAACCGCCAGTTTTGATAATCGCCACAACACGGCTATCTTCATAAGCATTAGGGTAATCAGCTAGATACATTTTAGTAGCAAGATTGGCAACGCGTTGACCGTGATAAAAGTCATGTCCGGTGCGCTCATATTTTAATTGTTCTTTAGTAAAAGAAATAACTTTAGATAGATCCATCTTCACTCTTCCCCTTTGGTCGTCAAGACTAGCACAACTACGCAAACAAGTTTGCTAGTTGTACTTAGCCCATACTATCCCAGCAAGCTACCGGCGTTGCCTTACCTTCAGCCAGCTCCACTAACTTCTTAGGCAAATATTTCTTCTTAACAACAACCTTGAACAAGTATTGGTCAAACCAATCATCAGTCATGACAAAGTAACCATTCTTACCAACTTTATTACCCCAGGAATTTTCAACTTTCCATTGACGTGGTTTACCATTAACAACGTCAACACCAACTAAAGTCATGGCATGTGTAGAACCACTGGCACCAGTAATTAAACGCTGCTTTTTATCAAGTTTAGTTTCAATATCAAATAAAGTATCAGTTTGATACAAATTATCGGTCATAATTCCTTTTTGCCGGTCGCTTTGCTTACCCACATCACAGCCGAACCAAAGGGTTTCACCTGCTTCGAGCTGCTTAATAGCAGCATCCTTTAAGTTGTCGATTTCTGTGTTTAAAAATTCGACAGGAGTCCCGCCTTCAACATTATCTTCAAATGGTAAGGCATAAAGCTTGTCAAATTCATGATCTGGCGCATTGAATAAAACTACATAGTCATCTAAATCATCAGTAAAGTAATTATTAAAGAAATCCTTAGGTGTAAGATCACCATCAAAATGATACTTGCCATCATCATCTTTAAATTCGAGGTCAAACTTTTGAGTTGGTTCACCAAAGGCAATAACAGCCATACGATAAACTTCACTCAAGAATTCTGCCCGCTTCTCTTTAATTTCATCGTCTTTGCCGTCTTTAGCAAGTTTACGCAAAATAAGGCCATCTTCACGCAACTTCATGTTTAAAGCACGGTTAAAGGCCGCAGTGTTGTTAGCAGTGAAGCTTTCACCGTATGCATAGTCAGGCACAACACCATATTTTTTAATTAAGGAAACGGCCATGTGCCATTGACCACCATCGGTATCAGGTGCTTGAAGATAGTAGTGAACGGTGCGATCGTCGACCGGCTTATCGGCGGTTTCGAGGATATGATTAAAGAATATGTTGGCACGTTCGATGCGATCCCAGAAGAATAAGTAACCTTGGGAAAGCATGAAGTTTTTAGCCTTATTTTGTTTTGCGAATTCGTGGCGTAAAACATTCAGTGCAGCAAATAACCAGCAGCGACCGGATTGCTTTTGATTAGTGACGGCATCGGTGGGAATTTCAATAGAAAAAGTCCGTGTTAAATTGCGGAGTTTTTCGGTGTTGAAACTGGCATTTTGCACACCGTTGGTGACGGTGGCCATTTCTGCGACTTTATTGCGTGCGTTTTGGTAATAATCTTTTTGAAAATTAGCTATTTCATCTGGCGTTAATTTATAGCCCATAGAGAATCCTTCTTTCTTGGTTTATTAAAACAATCAAAGCCACTTCCCAGATTTGAACTGGGGACCTCCTCCTTACCACGGCGGTGCTCTACCTCCTGAGCTAAAGTGGCGTCTTTATTGTATCAAAAAAAGCATCCCTTATCAGGACGCTTTTCCATAATTTTTATTTAACCTTAACTAAAGTGTACTTTCTCTTACCCTTACGAATAATGACATATTTACCATCAAAAGCACTAGCTGGATCAACTTCAAAGTCAAGACTTTGCTCACGATCACCATTAACGTAGATAGCACCATTTTTCACATCTTCACGAGCTTGACGCTTAGAAGGTTCAATCTTGGTATCAACTAAAAAGTCGACGATATTCTTAGTTTCATTTGCAACTTCTGCACTTGGAGCATTCTTCAACCCTTGCTCAATTTGAGTTACTGACAAGTTCTTGATATCACCTGAGAACAAAGCGTCAGTAATCATTTGAGCTTCCTTAAGACCTGCTTCACCATGAACAAACTTAGTTACTTCTTCAGCTAACTTCTTTTGAGCAGCACGCTTCCAAGGTTCTTTTTCAGTCTTTTCAGCCAAGTCTTCAATTTCTTCACGACTAAGGAAAGTAAAGTACTTAAGGTACTTGACTACATCGCGATCATCTTGATTAATCCAGAATTGGTAAAATTCGTAAGGACTAGTCTTTTCAGGATCAAGCCATACCGCACCACCAGCGGATTTACCAAACTTAGTTCCGTCTGCTTTAAGCATTAATGGAATAGTTAAACCAAAGGCTGGACGATCTGCGCCTTCAAGCTTGTGGATAAGGTCAATTCCGGCAGTGATGTTACCCCATTGGTCACTACCACCAATTTGCATTTGAACGCCATCATCTTTGTTCAAGTGGTAGAAGTCAATGGCTTGTAAAATTTGGTAAGTAAATTCAGTAAAGGAAATACCATTTTCAAGACGACTAGCAACAACATCTTTATTAATCATGTTATTAACTTGGAAATATTTACCGTAGTCACGCAAGAAATCGATTAAATTAAGCTTGCCTAGCCATTCTGCATTGTTTCTAATTTCGAAGTTTTCTGTTCCAAATAACTTCTTCATTTGGTTAGTTAAACATTCTTCATTGTGCTTAACTTGTTCAGCGGTTTGTAAAACACGTTCAGTTTTACGACCTGATGGGTCGCCAATTGACCCGGTACCACCACCAATTAAAATTACTGGATGATAACCAGCCATTTGAAATCTCTTCAAAATCATAAATGGAATAAGGTGGCCGATATGAAGTGAATCACCTGTTGGGTCAGTTCCACAGTAAAGAGCTAAATCATCATGATTCTTTAAGTAATCGCGTAAGCCCTCTTCATCCGTTTGTTGGTTAATTGCACCGCGCCATTTTAAATCCTCTAAAATATCAAATTTTGCCATAATTTTCCTCCAATAAAAAAGTCCCTTGAAGAATATTCTTCAAGGGACGACTAAATTCATTAATTAGCCGTGGTACCACCCACGTTCACGCATTTGCGTCTTAAACTTGTCTATAAGGTGACAAAACCATCAGTATTTCATCAAGACGACCTGCCTAGCTCGCAGCAACCGCTAGTTCTCTGAACCCTGAATCGTCTTGCTACTTTCGTTATTAATGATCATAACGAGTAAATAATTAATAGTCAACTATTTTTTGAAAGTTACGAATTTATTAACAACAAACTGTGCTAAAGTTGCAACAATTGTGGCAATTGCCTTTACCCACATCACGTTGAAGCCAAGCCAAGTACAGAAAATTAGTAACATTAGCCAAACAAAAATCGTGGTGGTTTGCCCAATTAAATAATATTCAATAAAACGGCGCCACATGTGGTCTTTGACTTTGAAATTTGCGTAGGAGTTCCAAAAGAAATTATTAGTAACTCCGCAACTACCACTAATGAATTGATAGAGATATGGGAGCCAGCCATTATTTGGGCCAAACTTAGTCAAAAGATAAAAAATCCCATTATCAATTATCAATCCTAGAATGCCAATCAATCCGTAACGAACTAATTGCCAAAAGCTTTCGCTTGAAAAAAGATTTTTAATTTTTACCATGATTCTTTTGTACCCAAGTTAAAATCCACCAAGTTAAGAAACTCAACCAGCCTAAAATACTGATTACTAACAGTGCCCAATACCAAACTGGTACTTGATAACTTAAGACGGCAACATTCTTACCCTTCTTAGCTGTAACTAATGGATTACAGATTGTATTCTTCGGTGCATTAGTTTGATCTTTTCCGTTAACGATTAAACGAGAACGCTTATAGATAACGATTGGCAACCGATTCTTCTTTTTCTTCTTATTAGTCCAAGTTAAGATCATCTTGTCGCCAGAAATTCGACGCTTATAATCTTTTTGATGATCCAAAATTACTTTCCGGTATACTAAGTTATTTGCACTTGGATTAATTGGTAAATAATCAGGCTCGCCACGCAAGATATCTTCAAACAATTCACGATTATTAGTGTTGCGCGTAATCCATTGAATCTGCTTCCGATTCTTAGGTAATTTATAGCGATTCCCCATCGTAATAACATGGGTTGGATCTTTAAACGCATTTGTATAGCGCGCAACTGTTCTAATTGTTCCTGCAAAAGTTTGCATAATTGCAAACATCAAAATAAAGGCGATGAACTCGTTAGTTACTTTAACATTTCGCTCCCAAATTTTAGTTAAAACTATACCAAGCGCCAAAAGAATTAACGGAATTGCCCCGATAATTAAACGATATGGGAATTGGAAAGTTAACCCCAATTTAGGGAAACGACCTTGAATTTTATTCCATGGCATATATTTTGAAGAAATAAGGAAAATAAACCATGCAGTTAAAGTTACAATGTCAACAAAAGCTGAATCCTTAAAATGGAAAATAATATACAGCAATTGGAAGACAAAGAGCAAAATTAAAATTGAACTAAATGCCCCATGAGCAAATTGATACTTACCATAACCTAAAGCATGAGCTGCAAGGTTAAATTTATTCGGTGCCGAAATTTTATTGCCGGGGTAAACAACTAAGAAAGCACCCCAAACATTAGCAGTTAAGACAATTGCAGTTCCGACTGCCTTAAAGAAATTAATGATCATTTCTTTCTTATTAGCAGTCACTACTAAACCATAAATAGCAAATGGAACTAATGTAAAGGCCAAAAAGATTGTTGATAATAAGTGGATTTGAGCCACCAAAGCCATAATAAGGCCGAGGGAGACCCAATGAATTGGCCTCTTCTTATCTTTAACCATATTGACAGCATGCATCATAACAAATGGAGCTAATGCAGCACCCCATGCCATAAAGTTGTTCGCACGCAAAATACCCACAATAATTCCAAATTGAAGGTATAAAACCGACAACATTAAAGAAATGTATTCGTTAACTTTAGCCTTTAAACCAAGGTGATACATCCCAATACCACCAACAAGGTAAACAGCAAAGTCCACCAAAATTTGGTATCTAAACCAAGTTCCACAAAGAATTAAGAAGAAACCATTAATATAAGCAAATAATGGTCCGTACAAGGCATTAAAAATTCTTCCACTTTCGTTGAAGCCAAAATTAGTCTGGAAGAATGAAAAATTACCTGTTCTTATTTGCATACTAGTATCAAAGAAGCGATTGAAATGTAAGAATCTATCTCCTGTAATAAAAGTAGCTCTATGACCAATTTGATAACTGATCATCAAATAAGTCGTAACAAGTATTACAAAATAGGGTAACACCCACCGGGCAACTTGGACCCAGTCAATCTTTTTTAATTTATTAATCATATATACAACTCCAAGAAAATAATAAACTAACAGAAATTATAACACAAAGCTTGATTTTAATACGTAAGTTAAACAAAAAAGAATCTGGATTACTCCAAATTCTTTCTTTGTTTACTTATAGAAGTTGCTGCTCTTCAAAGCATAACCCTTACCAGCAGTCATATCATATTGAATTGTTTCAAAGTCTTTGATAAGAGCTTGTTGTTCATTAGTTAAGTCAGTTGGATCAACTAAAGTACCCTTTTGGTTAACTAATTGGAAACCTTTTTCTTCATCAAAGTTAATCGTAATTGCTGGTAACTGTCTATGAATTTCAGTAAGTAAAGCTTGATATGGTGTTACTTTAGTATTGGTTTGCTTAAGCATCATTGCAATGAAATCACTTGTATTGACATACTTATATTTTGAAGTAAGTCTTGCCTTAGCACCATGTTCACGAGCGTACTTATTACTATAGATAAAGTATCTAGTAGCGTGCATTTGAACTGGGTACTTAGTAATCAAGTTTTGTGGCAAGATACTTGGATAGTGGTCACCATAGAAGACAAAGGTAACTGGCTTCTTCATCTTGTCAATTTCGGCAATAAATTTCTTAACTGCCTTATCAGTATATTGAACACCTTTGACGTAAGTTGCCATTTGTGAACGAATATCACCGTTTGAGAATAATTGTCCGCTGATCTTACCCATATATTCATTATTCTTATACCAGTTACTATATGGCATATGGTTTTGCATTGAAATCAAATTAATGAATTGACCATTTTTGTCATCGTTAAGCTGCTTAACTGCATTATCATATGCAGTAAAGTCTGAGTTATATGGTGAACGATCGATATGCTTTTGATTAATGATCTTCCACTTAGAACCTAAGTAAATAAATCTATTAAACTTAAAGCGGTTGTAATCTTCTACACGTGAGTAGTAAGTACCAATGTATGGGTGAATAGCCGTTGCTGTCTTAAAGTTCATTCCAATTGTTGGATAGAAATTGTAATGTGGCACAATTTGAACATAAGGCGTCAAAGTTGTCTTGAAGAAGCCCATGTTAAATCCGGTCAAACTCTCCCATTCCATGTTAGCAGTACCACCACCGTAGCCGGCACTGATCATTGAACCGTAAGTTGCCTTATCCTTCAATGATTGGATGTAAGAAACAGGGTTTGGTAAGCCTTTAGCAAACTTAATAGTTGGGAAGGTGTATGGATCAACGAAACTTTCACTTAAGTTAAAGATAACTGTTTGATCCTTAAGGTCATTCTTACGACCCTTATTAATATCCTTGGCCACTTTTTGATATTTAGAAATAACCCGATCAACATTTTGTTCAGAATAATTACTTGGTTGATCCATAACTTGCAAGTCAATATAGTTCATGAAGTTAAGAAGCGGACCATTAATCTGGATTTCACGTTCAGGGTTTCTAAAGAATGCCTTGTTATCAAAACCACGTTTAATAAAGTAAATTATATTATCTTCATGGTTAAAGCGAGCTGGTGTAATCAACAGAATTAAACTAAGTAGTGCCCAAATTCCGCGACGTTTCCAAGAACCCTTCTTCTTGATTGGAAATTTGACTTCAAGGAAAATCGTTAAGGCAATAATAACAACTAGTCCAATCACAATTGCAATCACAGTGTGCGGGTTAACCATCCCCAGAAGAGATTTGGCATTAACTGCTTCACTCAACTCACTTGGATAAATTGGTTCACCACGAAGATCAAGCTTAACCTTGTTGGCGATTGCCCAACCAATAATAATTGTACTTACTAAAATATTTGAAAGCCAATATCTAGTAGTAATAAAGTAAAAAATAGTAAAGATTGCATATAAGAAGATCGCCGTCAAAATCAATGCAAAGAAACGATTACCCAAAATAAAGATAATGGCATTGATATCATTAGACGTCATAAATCTAATTCTCATACCATCGGTTTCAATGATGAATGAGGCAAAACCGATAACATAGAACCAGGCCCAAGTTAAGAGCGTTACTTTATTTCTAATTGCCCAGCTAACAAGGTGGTTCCAAGCATCTTCAAGTACAAGAACTAAATTGCTACTTTGACTGAGATAGCTAATAATGCGCTTAGTTAACTTACCACGGAAGAGATACTTTTCATATAGCTTAGCCAAGATAAAAGTAGCTGCAACAACGATGGTAAAGAAAATAAACTTGTTTAAACCAGCTGAATTAGTGAAACGGAATGATTTAGCAAAGTGAGAAGACAAAGTTGTTTGCATTAACACAATAACTGGAATCATATCTCTAAGTTGTCGTCTACTTAATCCATTGATAACTGGTTTAAAGATCAAGAAGGCTGCTTGAATAATCAAGAACATGAATGGTGAACTTGGATTACTCAAGAATTCGCGGTTCCAGTTGTATACATCCCCACTACGTAAGTGATACCAATAAATACCACTAAAACCAGGTACTCCTACCAAAACTACAAAGAAGGAAATAATACCTAAAATAATTAACCAAGTTGTTACTTTCTTACTAAAGTGAATTTGGCTTAAATACATCCCCCATGCAAAGTAGAGAACTAAATAAAGGCCAAAAATACTGTAGTTAAATTGAAGCGTCCCAGCACTTAAAGTAAAACCAGCTAAAGTTAAGAATGAAAGTATTAACAAGTTTTGCTTTTCACTCATTTTAGCTTGCAACTTAGCAATTGCTGGCTTAGCTAATAAACCAAAAACTAAAGTTGAAAGAATAACTGAAGTTCCTGTGGCAACTGGGAAAAAGACACCCCACATCCGCCACATATTAAAGCTATGTGGGTGAACGATAAAGTAACCTAAATAAAAGATAATTAAAGTTACAACTGACGTGAGCCAAAATCTAAAGACTTCGGCCATTTCAGCTTTTTTCTTCTTACCATAAACTGCTCCAAAGACCAGTGGTACAAACATCAAAGTTGCACTACGCAAAGTGTCTGGTACAAACTGTAAAATCAAACCAAAACGTAAACGTGCAAAGGTTGATGTAAAGTTAACCATTTGAATAGCTATTACAAAGGCTGCAATAATTAAACAAATCGCTGTGAATATTTTGAATGACTTTTTCTTCTCAGTCATTATCAATTTCTCCTTAGTAGTTTCTTCTTGATTGAATACAAAATATCTACTTTTTTACCATGTCCAGTAAAAAAATCTATACTATCACGCCAAAAACGAATAATCATAATTGCACTGATAGCTAGAAAAATTATTCCAGCTTCAATTTCATGAAGGCCAAAAATTATGTAGACACTGAATAACAGGATAAACATTTGTGGCGGAATCGTCAAATTTTTCATGAAGATTGTCAGCACTAATGCAATCAGCAAAGTAATAAGACCAGCCTGCCAGTTATAGCAAACCGCAACGACTGCTGCAACTGCTACACCTTTGCCACCCTGCAATTTATTTAATAACGGGAAGCAGTGGCCGAGCACCAAACCTAAGCCAGTATAAGCAATGAGTAGTAAATTATGCTTAAAACCAAAATAAACAATCCCGACTGCTAAAAATGATTTGATTAAGTCACCTAGACAAGTCAAAATTCCCCATTTTTTACCGAAAACAGCACCCATATTAGCAGTTCCGGGATTATGAGAACCATATTTTGTTGGATCAATATGTAAACAATATTTACCAACAACCATCGCAAATAAGAAATTACCAAATAGATAACCAATTAAAATCGCCCATAAACGATCCATTATTGATCACCTTCTTCAACATAATCCTGATAAATGTGGAAATCTTGAACCTTTTGGCTATTGAACTTAAAGCCATTTTCAATATTACGTTGGTTCTGATAAGTTTCATTATTGCTGATTGTTTCTTTCTTTAAGCCAAGTTCCTGGCGGCAATAATCCGAAATCCGTTGCAATTCTTTGGTAGGCTGAACCTGGTAAGCTGCGTCATTAATATTTGCACCTATTCCATGCAAATAATCACTCTTTTCATTTTTAGCCGTGTTGCGGTAATTTATTGCAATTTGTTGCAAGGCAGAAAATGGTAAATTGGTTTTTACATTACCAGAAATCGAAGTCAGAATTGAATTCAAATTAGAAAGCGAACTGATTGAAATAGCCTTCTTAATCAGCGTCACAATTACCTGCCGCTGTCGAGCTTGCCGGCCATAGTCACCTAGAGGGTCATCATAACGCATTCTTGAATATGCAAGTGCGCCACCACCGCCCATATGAGTCAATTGACCTTTTTTAAAGCGATAGCCACCATATTCAAAGCTCAAGAGCGGCCGAATATTAATTCCGCCAACATAACGGATCATTTTCATAATTCCGCCCATATTAATGACGGCATAGTACTTAATTGGAACATTGATTAACTTCGAAACTGATCTCATCGCCATTTTGGGACCACCAAAAGCATAAGCGGCATTGATCTTTTCAACCTTGAATCCAGTATTATCATCTTCACCGGTAGTAAGATTTGTATCCGTTTGTCCAATCATTTGCGCCATCGTATCACGCGGAATTGAAACTAAACTGTAGCGTTTCTTTTGCGGATTTACGATCACCAAAATCATGGTATCAGTTCGGCCTCGTTTTTCTGTTCTATTAAGGGCACCAGTGTCTGTTCCCATCAATAAAACAGCGAACTTCTTTTTACCATTAAATTCGCCTTTATTAATCTTAACTTTAGTTTGTGGATCATAAGTTTGATCAACTGCATTTTTAGTTTTGAAATAAAGATAGCCAAAATAAGCCAACACTCCGAGAGCCAGGATTGCAACGATACTGATAATCCAGGCTACAGCATGACTTTTCTTATTATATTCTTTAGAATACTTTTCAACTCGACTACCTTTGGGTTTATCGTTATTCTTCATTTCAACTACTACCTAAAATCATTAATTTTCAATGAAGCTATTATAGCAAAAAAAGCAAGCTACTGCTTGCTTGCTTTAGTTTTCTTATTAAAATCGTTATATTTTTATTGAATTGTAAAATTTAACTTAAAGATTTGATCAGATTTTCCGATTAATTCTAATTTTTCAGTACTAGAAATAATTCCTGAAGAATCAACTTTTAAATTTAAATCAGTTGACTGAATTAATAAGTCCTTTTTTGCATTCGTTAACAAAATTTTATTGATACTTTCTTCACTTACACTAGCCTTGATTGGTAAATGAAACTTAAGTAAAAAGGGCATTTCTTTATTAGAATTATTTTTGACATGAAATGAAACGGTCAATTGTGGGCCTTCAATTGCATAGGTAGCCATTACTTCAAAATGATACGGAAATTTTTTATAACTTTCAGCACTATCAATCAAAGTTAGGCTAACCCTTGCATCACCTTTATCAACAACAGTCCATGGTAATTTTTTTGCCAAGTCATTTTCTTCCCCTACTTCTGGAAAAGAAATTACTGCTTTCCCTTGCTCTTCTCCGTTTTTTAGATAATCAATATTATCTGGTTCTGAAATCAATTGCACTAATTGTGCTCCATTTTCATCCACAGAGGCTTGTAAGAGAGAATTTTCAATTGTTTGCATAATTATTCTCCCAACTATTTATCAATATAAAAAATAGCACTTTAACCAGTCAACTGTCAATTTATAGCACTTTTGCGGTGCTTTTTAGATTTGATAATCGATCCGATCTTCCCCGGCTTCAGTTAAATCGGCCGAAACTTTAACAATAAAACTCCCATCTTCCGCAATTTTTAGATCTTCTACCCTAGTCGGCTTAGGAAGCGTAGTTCGATTATATAAACGACTGGCCAAAGTATCGGCTGCCATTTTCATTGCATCGCGTAAACCTTTTCCTTCAGTGAGTGCACCCTTAATATCTGGAAAACTAATAACATATATAGCATTACCAAGTGGTTTAAAAATTGCAGGATATGTGACGATTCTATGACTCAAGTTACTTATCTCCTTACATATTAAAAGTATACTATTACTAGCTTATACCCAAAAGTAGACTTTTGATCAAAAAATGTTGAGAAAGTTTAGCCTTGATAATTTAATTTTTGCTTCAGTGCATCAGTTAATATTTTGGAAAAATTCAGATGTTTTTCTTCTGCTTCGTTTGCAATATTAAAAGGAACGGTTACATTTTTGCGAACGGTTTTTTCAAAATTATCTGCAGCCTTGGATAAATCTGCAGATACGAGGGCAACAAAAGAATCTCCGTCAGTCTTAATTTCTTTAGGATTAGTTACTTTTGGTAACTTCTTTTCGTCATAGAGCATGGTAGCTAAGGCATCTGAAGCCATATCAAAGGAATCTTTTAAACCATGTCCTTCTGTAATTGCATTTGGAACATCTGGGAAGCTAATAAAATAAACATCTTTATCAATTGGCTTAAAAACTGCGGGATAAGTTACAATTTGTTTTTTCATTTTCTGCTCCTATCTTGTTAAGTTTCGTGGTTCATCTAAACCTAATTGTTTGTAAATTTCTTTAACAGTAAAAAATGATAATTCACGGTGTCTTGCAAGAGGCGCCTTTAAATTGGTATACGGATTAATAACTTTAGCATGATGATTATTTCTTTTACCTTCATCAATGATCATTCCTAGCTTTTTAAGATCATTTACAACATCTCTTCTTTTTACCATTTTTTCTCCTTTCTTATATTATACACACATGCGCATAAAACGGCTAAAAATATCCCTCTATATTTAAATATGCAAAAAAATAGCTAAATTTTTCTAGAAAATCTAAAAAAGGCAAAATAAAATCCCCAACTCCAGAGAGTTGAGGATTCTTATCGTTATCAAACTAAAAATTAGTCGTCCAACTTTTCCTTCTTAACAACATCCAAGTTTTCGTCGAATGTGTAAACAACTGGTTCACCAGTCTTCATTTCGAGATTCATGATGTCGTCGTCAGAAATGTTTTCGATGTACTTAGTCAAAGCACGAAGTGAGTTACCGTGAGCTGCGATAATTACGTTCTTGCCGTCAAGTAAGTCTGGAGCAATGTGATCTTCCCAGAATGGCATTACACGGTCAAG
>JAHLFT010000037.1 GCA_018883635.1 Candidatus Lactobacillus pullistercoris | reverse complement strand
TTGCAGCTGGACCGGTGATTGCGAGTGGGATGACATATTTGGTCGTGTCGCTGTTTAATTTGCATTTTTAAAAAATAGTGAAAAAATATTTAAAATATGTTAAACTCTAATTCAATAAAATCTCAGGAGTTAAACATGTATGAAAAATATCGTATTGTCAGCTAAAAATGTTAAACGCTACTATGAAAATGAAAACAAAGAACAATTTCATGCGGTAGATGGAATTTCTTTTAATTTACATCGAGGTGAAATTATCTCTTTTGTTGGACCAAATGGGGCTGGAAAAACGACATTGTTAAAATCAATTTCAAATTATCTTTTGCCAACTTCAGGCGAAATTAAGATTAAGGGAATTGATCTTCTAAAAAATCCAAGAAAGGCACGTAGTGAATTAGGCGTTGTCTTTGGTGGGGATCGCGGCTTTTATAATTATGCTAGTGCACGGGCCAATCTTGAATTTTTTGCACGCTTATTAAACGTGAAAGAAAAAGATGTTAAAAATAATGTACAAGAGGCTCTTGAAATAGTTAACTTAGCAGATGTAGCAGATGAAAATGCCGCTTCTTATTCAAAAGGAATGTTGCAAAGACTACATATTGCACGCGGGTTAGTGAGTAAACCGCAAATTTTGATGTTGGATGAACCAACGGCTGGATTAGATGTGGAGTCTGTTATGACTGTTCGCAAATTAATAAAAACTTTGGCCGATGAAGGGCGAGCAATAATTCTAACAAGTCATAATATGGCTGATATTGAAAATTTAGCAGAAAAAATTTATTTAATTGGCAGTGGAAAAATTCATTTTTCTGGAACAGTAAATGAGATTAAAAAATTCGCTCATGTTGATGCTAATACAAGCTTGGAAGAAGCATATCTGGCAATTGCACCAACATTAAAGAGAAAGTAGGAATTTTATGCGTTTTATTAAAATGGTTAATTTTCAGCTAAAGCTTTACGTGAAAAATTCTTATTTTGTTAATTTAGTAATTATCTCTACGACCACCATGCTTTTGTATCAATATTTAGCCCATTATGTACATCACAATTACTCCGGACAAGAATGGCTAATTGCTGGAGTAATGGGTACTTGGGCATCTTGTACAACCAGTGCAGGCGCGCTAGGTTTTCAGAGATGGCAGGGAACTTTACCATATTTACTTAATACCGTAATTCCTCGTGAAAAAGTATTACTAGCTACTTTATCACCAGCTGCTATTTATGGTTTAATGGCTTTTCCTTTGGCTATCCTAGAAAGTTTAATTTTAGGGATGCCAATCAATAATTTAGGCATGCAGCTTCTTTTAGGAATCTTTTTATTCTGGTGTGCTGCTACGGTTCTTAGTTACTTTATTAGTCTTTTATTTTTACTCAGCAGAAATTCAATGGTTTATGAAGAACTGGTTCTTTTGCCTATTTTATTATTATCAGGTTTGTTAAATGTTCCATCATATATCACTAACTACGTCAAACCAATACAAATGTTGAGCCCATTAACTTTACCGATCAAATTGATTTATCACCAAAATATTCAAAATAGTTTTATAATTGCATTTTTGATCGTTGTAATTTTCTTTATTGGCATTTCAAAACTTTTGACTAATTTTGTTGTCAAAAAGGCTTTTAAGGACGGGGGGTTAGATGTTTTCTAATGTCTTCTTCATATAAAGTTACAATTAGTTCAATCTCTAATTTAAGTAGTTTACAAATCATTGCTATTAACTATGTCCTTTTGCCATTGATTTCTTTAGTAATGTTTTTATTAATTGCTTTTGATGCAAATCAGGATTATTCACGAACATTATTAGGAACAGTCATTACTTCCGCGATTTCAAGTGGAATAGGAGTTATCAACACTTCTTTTGTCTATGATCAAAATATTGGAATTTTTGATGATGTCGTTTCAATTAGACCTAATTTTGGAAAATATTTATTACCAAAATTTGTGATTGCTAGTCTTGTTACAACTTCAGAGGTGCTATTGCTCGGTAGTATCGGTTTAATAGCCTTGAACAAATATAATTTATTTTCTAAATTATTTGCTGCAATACCTTTAGTGGTCATTATTTCATCATTGCTAGGCTTCTTTGGTTCAGTACTAGGCATAAAACGAAATAATCCATATTGGTTAACTAATATCATTAGCGGATCATTGTTCCTTCTTGCAGGAATTATTATTCCAATTTCAGAATACCCGCAATGGTTAAGAATCATTGCAGAAATATTGCCGATTAGTAATTTACTTGATTGGTTTAATTCTGCTAAAGTATTTGATCTAAATTTAGAAATTGTTTTTATCAAATGCGTAATTTGGTTTATTATTTGTTTATTCTGTTATCAGCAATTAATTTTTAAATTAAAAAAGTAAAAGAAAAGAGTATAGAAGCAAATTAAATGTTTCTATACTCTTTTTCGATTTAAATCTTTAATTATTAATCTTCAGCGTCTTCTTCGCCCTTAAAACCATTAGCTAAGTTAGGCTTGCGTCTACCAATTAACCAAACAACAATCAAAGCAGCGATTCCTTCAATTAAGATATAAAGTCCGCGAAGTGCAATCTTTGTTCCACCAAGATATAATCCAGCGATTACCGCAATCACAATAATGGCAATCATTGCGATCCATTGCGTCCGATCAAACGCAATCGTATATTTGGTTTCACGTCTTCTAATACCTGGTAAAATTGCTCCTAATCCAATTAACACGATTACAGCAACGATATTAATTGTTAATTCATACCACCAAGTTGAACTATATTCTGGCACATCTTGTGGGGTGATTCCCATGATTGTTGCGGCAGCTGTAGCAACTAACAAGCTTGCTCCAACAGCATATGCAACTTTATCGTTTTTAATGTAAACATATTGTGATGGGAATTTCTTAGAATTCTTTCTAATTCTCATGAAGGAGTAGAATACCCAGCAAGTTACACCTGGAGAAACGATTGAGTTAAGGTTTAACAACCAGTTGAAAATATCGTTCATATCCGGTAAGAAAATCCCGAGTAACATAATAAATGCGGAAAGAGAAACGGTTAAGATATAACCATTAATTGGCAAACCATTTTTATCTTTTTTACGTAAGAATTTTGGCATGTATTTCTTACCAGTGTCAGAAATTAACATTCTTGTCATTGCGTCAAGAAGAACTGCTAACATGGCACAGTTAAAGAATACGGAAGTCCATGACCAAATGAAGAGTAAAGTTTTACCAATTCCAAATTGCTGACCAACAGCATCAAAGACGTAGTATGCACCGTTCATCTTTAAGTCGTTTGGAATGTGGTGCGCATTAAAGTAAATACCTAAGGCAAATGAACCAAGAATAGTTAAGAATCCAATCCAAGTAGCTAAAGCCACCATTGCCTTAGGGAAGTCAATCTTAGGATTCTTCATCTTAGTAACGTAAGGTGCAACTAATTCACAACCGTTCATTGCATAAATTAACATTGCGATCGTTGAGAAATAGTGCCAATCAAATTTTGGAATGAAGGTTTGAGTGTTTAACGGCTTGGTTGCCATTTGACCGCCAGATTTAGCTAAACCGATGAAGGCCAAAATAACAAACACAACAGCCATCAAAACCATTAAACCTCCGCCCAGCATTGATAAAATTTCCATTGAACGAGAAAAATGATTTTCAACAATTATAAAGATGATGAACATTACGAAAGTCAAAATGGCAAACCAAGAGTTAGAAATTTTATCCTGAAAATCTGGCTTACCAGTTAATGCCCAACCTAAATCGACAATGATTTCGTTAGCTGAATCGACTGCGTAAGGAATTGAAGCAGCCCAATAGGTCCATGCAGTGAAGTATCCTAAAAATTCACCATCGGTACCGCGAACCCAAGATGAAAGGCCACCACCATCTTTATTGAAAACAGATCCTAATTGTCCAACCATGAGTGAGTATGGAATTACATAGAACAGAACCATAATTACCCATGAGAAAATAACTTGCATTCCTTGGTTTTGGAAATTGTACATGATATCGTCGATACCCATAACTGTACAAAGAGCCATGAAAAATAGCACAGGCCAAGAAACGAATTTTTTATTTGAATTAAAATTTTGAATTTCGTCCACTTTTTTATTTTCGCCCTTTCTTAAAAATAAAATTATTTCTTAACTAAAAAAGACCGGGCGATTTGTTTTTGAATTTAATATTCATTAAAATATACATCCTCTTGGTAGTTCTTTGTATAATTCTACATATAATAATTATGAATGACTAGTGTGAAAACGCTTTGTATTTTTTAAATAACTAAAATATTTCAAAAA
>JAHLFT010000036.1 GCA_018883635.1 Candidatus Lactobacillus pullistercoris | reverse complement strand
TTTGGAAAATATGAATACTTTACAGGAAATGGATTTTAACTTTATTCCTTAATTAAAGAAGGCAAGAAGAAATTATGAGGAATAAAGCGGTTATATGGGCGATTTTGTCTGCTTTTTTATATGCAATTTATACTCCTATCGCAAAGATTCTCGGAATTCAATGTCCGCCGGTTTATCTGACGGCTTCCTTATATCTAGGGTCCGCAATCGGATTAATTTGTTTGTATTATCTGTTCAAAGATCGATTTGATACAGGGGAACAAAGTGTTAGTTTAAATGACTTGGACAGCCTTGTCTTAATGATTGTGCTAAATATTGGCGATGGAATCCTGTTAAATTTAGGAATAAAATTATCGTCCGCAGTATCAATGTCGTTAATTAGTAATTTTGAAATCGTTGCTACGGCAGTGATTTGCGGTGAGAAAATTACAAAGAAATTATGGCTTGGGATTAGTGTGATTGTTATTGCCAGTATGGTATTATCCTTTAACTTTAGCAGTTTGAAAATTTCTTGGGGCATCATTCTGGGCTTATTGGCAACCATTTTATGGGGATTTGAGAATAATGTTACTAAAAACTATCAATAAAGAACCCTGTGCAAGTAGTAATAATTAAAGGGTTTGGTGTTGGCATTGGTAGCTACTTAATAGCGCTTGGTGTTAAAGAAACACCAGTAAAAAGCGTCTTGACCATCGTTTATTGTTTAATATTAGGATTTTTTGCGTTTGGTTTAAGCATTTTATTATATATAATAGCGCAGCGTTATTTAGGAGCGGCCAAAACAAGTGCTTATTATGCGTTAAGTCCGTTTATTGCGGTTATTTTATTGTTACTAATATTAGGAGAAAGTCTTAGTCTTCAATTCATTATCGCGCTTATATTAATGATTGCGGGGATATTTATTGTGGTAAATGATGTACCCGTAAGTGAGAAAAGACCGACTCAAAAATATTCGTAGCACATTATAGAGAAAAGAGCACTATTTTGTCCTATTTGTCAAAAAACATTGAACTTATTTGATGATAATTGTAGCTTAGAGTTAGCAATTATTATGTTGTTTTTAATATCTTGATTAATTGTATTTTTTGGAGGAATAATTTATGAAAAAATTTAAGTTGATTAGCGGTTTATTAGTTATGTTCTTAGCATTCTTTATTTTAACGGGATATACAAATAATACTCAAAAGAATAGCAATACAATTAAGGTTACATACACTCTTAAACAAGGTAAAAAGGTGGTTGCTACTAAGAAAACGACTTTGAAAAAGAATGATAAGGTAATTACCGGATTGAAGAAAAATTGGAAAGTTAAAGAAGTTAAAGGCTTTATTACATCAATTGATGGAATGAAGGAAAACCAAAAGAAAGGAATTTATTGGACATATACAATTAATGGAGAAAAGGTTAATAAGTTAGCTAACCAGCAAACATTGAAGAATAAAGATAAGGTTCAGTTCACGTTGGATAAGGCGGAATGATATAAATGAAAGTACGTGTTCATCCAGTAAGTAAGCATATGCAGGTCAAACGAATGACGCTAATTGCGATGCTGGCAGCACTAGGGACTGTTTTACGGGTCTTTAAGATAATTCCAATCCCTAACGTTCAACCTGTTACAGATTTGATAATGATTGCAACATTAGTTCTTGGCGTTGGCTTTGGAATTTCATTAGCAATGATGATAATGATCTTGTCAAATTTGCTATTAGGTTTTGGTATTTGGACCGTGCCACAGATTCTGGCTTATGCCGTATGTGTTCTTACAGTGGCTGGTCTTGCTAAAGTAACACCCTTAAAAAAGCATTTTACATTACAGCTTATATTGGCAACTTTTCTGGGATTTGAATATGGATTTTTTGTTAGTTTAGGAATGTCAATTTATGGTGGCTGGGCTGCTTTCTTGGCTTATTGGCTTAGCGGACTGTTATTTGACCTATATCATGCATTAGGAAATTTAGGCTGTTACTTTATTTTATATAAGCCGTTAACGGTAGCATTTAAGCACTATTTGCAAGAAGGATAAATGATTTTGATAAAGACCAAAGTGGTAGGTATTTTCTATTTCTTTGGTCTTTAATTCTATCTGGCACTAGATATATCAGTAGTTTGATAGAAAATGTAAAATATAATCAAAATGTAAAAGAATGTAAAAAGAGAGTGAAATGCTATGAATAATTTACAAAGAAATCCATTTGCTAATGAATTACGATCGAACAGCTAAGCAGCAACAAAATTATGTTAATCAATATCGCCGCCGTATGATTCAACAAGATTTAATTACACCGGCTGGTAATGGTCAAGTGCGATTTAAATTACCGTTATTTAAAGAATATCTTGATGATACTCAAGATATCAATTCTGTTCGCTATGACCCATTGCTTTAACTATATAAAATAAAAATTCAGGATGAATGTCGGCGAAAAAAGGACATATTGAAGGAATCAAAAACCTCGTTAAAACACTTAGAGAGTTAGATGTAGATGAAAGAAAAATTCGTCAAAAAATTAAGGTACGATATAATCTAACCGATAGTGAAGCAGACAAGTATTTAAAATAATTAATTAAATTAGGACTTAAAAAAGCCAAAGTAGCAAAATAAATGTTACTTTGGCTTTTAATAGTTATAGTTAGAGAATTTATACTAGCCGACCTTAACTGGTGTGTCAGCTTTTTCACCATTAATTAGTTTGAAATTATTATCGAAAGCTTTAAGAACCATGTTACGGACAGCGTGAGTGGTGTAGAAAGCGGTGTGAGGGGTGACTAATACATTTGAGCGATCAATTAAGTCCTTCAAGCGCTTGTCAGGGAATTCTTTACCACGCCAATCCTCATTAAAGATACCGACTTCATCTTCATAAGTATCCATTACGAAGCCAAAAATCTTTCCGCTGTCTAAGCCTTCAATGACTGCATCGGTATCGACTAATGCACCACGGGAACAGTTAACAATTACAACGTTGTCTTTCATTTTAGCAATTGATTCCCGATTAATCATGTGGAAGTTTTCTTTAGTTGCTGGAACGTGAAGTGAGATTACATCAGCTTGAGCGTAGAGGTCATCAAGACTGTCCACGTAGTAACCTTGCTTCTTTAATTCTGGATTTTCAAATGGGTCATAGGCGATTACTTTAGCGCCAAAGCCTTCCATAATTTGCATGTAGACTTGTCCAATGTGTCCGGTACCGATAACACCAACAGTTTGGTCACGAACTTCACGACCGATTGTCGGTGCCCAGCGTAAGTCACCATTAGCAATCTTTTCGTCTAATACTTTAGTTTGACGGAGAATACGAGCAGTTTGAATAGCAGCGTGTTCTGCGATTGCGTTAGGGGAATAAACAGGAACGTTGGTAATTTCAAATCCCAGTTCCTTTGCCTTATTCATATCAATATTGTCGACACCAACGTTACGTAATGACATCTTTGTAATGCCTTGATCCGCAAGCGCTTGAAGAGTATCAGCAGTGTAATCAAGTTGCTGATAAACGACAACACCATCAGCACCCTTTGCTTTTTTAGCAGTTTCAGGAGTTAATAGTTCGCTGGTATATTCGACTTCAACTTCTGGATGATTTTCGGCCCATTCTTTGACATAAGGTTCTTCGTCTTTACGGATACTGAACGCAAAAATTTTTTTATTAGTGCTGGAAGAATTTTGCATAGATTGATTTAGTACTTGTTTGACAATCTTTTTAACTAATTCTGGGTTTACATCAACGTTAGCCATAATTTAAAAACCTCGTTTCTTTATAAGGAACTTAATCCCATATGCAAATTAAACAAACTATATTATAGCTTATAATAAATAACTAGTTAAACGCTGTCAAATAGTGAGTAATGTTATAGATAGCAGTATATGAGCTCACATTTTAATTTGCATTATTCTTATAAAAGAGTAACATATAAAAAGTTAGGTACCAAACGAGTTGACGAAAGGAAGAATTTAATGGCTACTAGTGAAGAGTTAACAAAGGAATTATTCTCTTTTTCTAATGAGATTCATCAGCGGATTATTCAAAGCCACCGGGCACATAGCGCGTTTATTGGCCGCGGTAAAATTTTGTGGTTATTGGCAAATAATGATTATGTTTATCAGAATCAACTTGCTAATCTTGCCAAAATAAAGCCGGGATCGTTAACTCAGATTCTTGAAAAAATGGAACATGAGCAATTAATTATCCGTAAACGTGACCATAACGATAAACGTTTGATTTATGTTCGCCTAAGCAATAAGGGAAAAGAGCAATTTCAAAAAAACGAAAAGTATCATCGTGATTTTCAAGAATTTATGACTGCTCCGTTAACACCGGTAGAGATAGATCAGTTTGTCGCGACTTTAACGATATTACGAAAACAATTTAATACATATATTGATCAGCATCAAAAGGAGATGAAAAATAATTGATACGGATAGCACGAAAAAATTTAGCTTTATGGGCAACCTTAGGAGCAGTTCTCTTTTTACTAATTCAAGTTTCCTGTGATTTATATTTGCCAACGGTTACTGCAGATCTTGTTAATCGTGGAATTGTCCAAAAAGATATGGGCGTGATTTGGAGTAAGGGAATTAAGATGCTGATTGTCGCAGCAATCGGTCTTCTCGCTGCGGGGCTTAACGTTTACTTTGCGGCCACCCAATCAATGAGGGTTGGTGAAAAATTAAGGGGCCAAATTTATCATAAAGTTTTACGTTTTTCTAATCGTGAGATGGATGAATTCGGGGACTCTTCATTAATTACGCGTTCGACTAATGACATTGTGCAGATTCAAAACGTAATGGTTCAAATGCTACGGATGATGCTTCAAGCGCCGGTTATGCTGGTTGCTGCGTGTGTTTTGGCTTATATTCGCGAACCGCGGCTGACAAAAGTGTTCTTTATCAGTTTGCCTATCTTAGCGATTATTGTAATGATGGTGATGTACTTTGCAGTGCCATTATTTAAGAGTATTCAGAAAAAGACGGATCGCATTAATCTGATCTTCCGTGAAGGGCTCACAGGAGTACGTGTTATTCGGGCCTTCCGCCAAGATGAACGCGAACAAAAACGTTTTAAAACTGCTAATGAAGATTACACGCAAACCGGGATCAAGGCTTTTACGATTGTTTCGACATTATTTCCGGTTGTAACGCTGATTTTAGGGATGACTAATGTTGCTATCATCTTACTTGGTGGTCACCTTGTGGCAAGTATGAATATGCAGGTCGGTGATTTAATTGCTTTTATGACCTATGCTACTCAAATTATGATTAGTTTTATGATGCTTTCAATGATTTTTGTTTTTGTTCCACGGGCTTCGGCATCTGCTGCACGGGTTAACGCTGTTTTAGACCAGCCAATTAGTATCCATGATGCAGCTAAAAAAGACCAGGAGAAGATTTCAATCGATCAACCAGCATCCCTAGAATTTAAGGACGTTGACTTCCGCTTTAACGGTGCGGAAAGACTTGCATTACAGGATTTGAACTTTAAAATTACTGCGGGACAGACTTTAGCAATCATCGGTGGAACCGGCTCTGGTAAATCAGCTTTAGTTAACTTAATTCCGCGTCTTTTTGATGTCGAGAGTGGTGAAATTAAAGTTAACGGAGTACCAATTAAAAAGCTCAGTCAGCATGACCTTCATAAAGTTATTTCAATTACGCAACAGCAAGCAGTTCTCTTTAGCGGGACAATTCGTTCTAATCTTCAATTTGGTTATGAAGATGCAAGTGACGAGCAGATATGTCGTGCACTGGAAATTGCACAAGCAGCAGATTTTGTTCTTGAAGAGGGCGGACTAGATGCTGTCGTAGAGCAAAATGGAAGCAACTTCTCTGGCGGACAGCGTCAACGACTGGCGATTGCGCGGACGATTATTAAACCGGCTTCAATTTATATTTTTGATGATTCATTCTCCGCGCTGGACTTTGAAACTGATGCTAAATTGCGGGCTGCTTTGGCTAAAGACCCGCAAATTCAGCAGGCGGTTACGGTAATTGTTGCCCAACGGATTTCAACGGTTGTCGATGCTGACCAGATTATTGTTCTTGAAGAAGGCCGGGTAGTTGGTCAAGGGACTCACCAAGAATTGAAGGCCCATAATAAGACTTACCAGCAAATAATCCAGTCACAGGTTGAGAAAGGGGATGTCGATCGTGCGTAGAGGACCACGTGTACCTGAACAAGCGCAGCATTTTTGGCCAACTACTAAGCGTTTGATTGCTTACTTACGGCCTTGGCGTGTGGGTGTTATTGTATCGATCTTTCTGGCAATTGTTTCAGTTATCCTCTCAATCTTGGCACCTAAAATTTTAGGTGAAGCCACTACTATTATTTATGATGGAATGTTAAAAGGATATGCGGAAATAAAAGCAGGAGAACACCTAAGCACGCTTCCCATTAATTTCAACCGCATTTGGCAGATTGGAATTACTGTTATCTTGCTATACCTTTTTTCCGGTTTGTTCAGTTTCTTGCAATTACAAATCATGACACGGGTATCACAGCGTGTTGTGTATAATTTGCGACAAGACTTTGAAGAAAAGATGCGACGGGTACCTATTAAATACTATGATACCCACAATAACGGGGATATTATGAGTCGAAT
>JAHLFT010000035.1 GCA_018883635.1 Candidatus Lactobacillus pullistercoris | reverse complement strand
TTTATGGATTTTCCCTAAATCTTTAATAGAAGTAATTTTAGGCTTTTGATCTAACAAAATAATAGATTTTATTGTTGTTCTTAAATATTCAATATTACTTAACTTTTGAGCATTGTGAATATGTAACTTATTTTTTAACGTTCCATTTGAATAGAGTGTTTCTGAAATCCAGTCTGTCATGATTATTCACCAAATAACTTATGATATTCTTTTAAATATTCAGGCTTAGGATTTGTAATTTCTTTATATACATATTCAATATCTTTTTTCGTTGGATGCCAGCCCTCAAGATGTTCAGCTTGAACTACTGCCCGCATATTGAAGTATTCTTGCTTATCAGCAATATAAACACCTTGAATTATTTGTTTTTGATCATCAATATCTAATGTATAATTCTCAGGTTGTAATTCATCTAAAAGTGTACTTGCCTTTTTGCTTAGTCCTTTGGCAAATGCATTAAGAACTCTAATGCTCCAACTTTCAATTGGTTTTTTTGCCGCATTAGTCAACGTACTAAGTGGTACATTACTAGTTTTTGCAACATCACTAAGCGTTAAATTAGCTTGATCTAACATATTCATAATTACTGTTGCCATGTTATTCACCTCATATAAATTATACCGCATATGGTTATAGTAGCACCATTTATGGATAGCCTTAATTGTTATTCTCCAAAATAAAAACCATACTTCGAGCAAAACGCGAAATATGGTTTTAAACAAAACTACTTATCTTTACTTTTTATTTTTAAACTAAACAATATTGAACAGCGGCAGCCAAAACACCACCTACAAGTGGTCCAACCATCGGTACCCAAGCATATGACCAGTTAGCCGTCGACTTATTCGGAATTGGCAATACAGTATACGCAAATCTCGGTGACCAGTCACGAGCCGGGTTCAATGCGAATCCAGTCGTTCCACCTAAAGCTTGACCAACAATCATGATCAATAGTCCAACAACAAGTGGCTTCAATCCTTTGTCAAAGTCGCCTAAATTTAGTAAGGCAAATACAAAGAAGAACGTTGCAATAGTTTCACTCAAAAAGTTGAAGAAATTATTCTTAATCGCTGGTGCAGTAGCAAAAATACCAACATTGTTACCATCTTCTGCCGTCTTAGTTGCCTTAAAGTGTGGGTAAAATTGAATGGCAACAATCGCAGCACCCACGAATGCTCCTAAGAATTGACCGATTAAATATGGTGCTACTTCCTGCCATGGGAAGAAGCCAAAGCAGGCAAACCCGATCGTTACCGCTGGGTTTAAGTGACCTTCAGAGCCTAAATTGGCAGCAACATATACACCGAAGGCAACGGCCATCCCCCAAGCTAAGGAAACATATAACCAATTAGAACCTTTTGCATAAGACTTTTTCAAGTTAATCGCGGCACCACATCCCGTACCAAAGACAATCAGAACCATCGTTCCAAAAAATTCACCAATAAATCCTGACATGTTAAACCTCTTTCTATTCTTTCACAATTAGTGGCTTAAGTTGCTTTTCAATATCGTCTAAAGAAACACCGGCCTGAATCAATGAGGCAGCGGTATAAGCACCTTCGATAAATGCGGCATTATAGAGATGGACCTTCTTATCTGACATCTCCATTGCCATTTCCAAGTTCATCTTTGCACTACCTAAATCGTAAAAAGCCAATATTTCATCAGCATCATTTTCGCTAAAGGCAGTCATGATCTTCTCCATACTTGTGCCGATATCTCCATCATTGGTACCACCAGCCGTAGTAATGGGAACATCTTTAGCAACTTGCTTTAATAATTTGGGTAAACCTTCCGCAATATCGGAAACATGTGAGACTAACGTGATTCCTAAACTCATAGAAGACCCTCCGTTTCAAGCATTGTTTCAAACAAATAACCACTGGATTCTGAACCGGGATCGATATGGCCCTTAGAACGTTCACCTAAATAAGATGCCCGGCCCTTCTTAGCGACCATATCCTTGGTGCTTTCAACAGCCTTCTTAATCTTATCTTTATCTAAACTTCCATTTTTGACTTCAGGAACTAGTACTTCCCAAACGTCAACCAGCGTCTTATCACCCGGCTTAGCACCTCCCCGCATCTTAATGCCGGCAAGGGCTGCTTCCAGTAATTCACTGAGATCATCAGTTGAGCTGCTCTTTTTTGCCATTTCTAAAAATGCCGTACCATAGAGTGGACCAGACGCACCACCAACGGTTGAAATTAAAGCCATTGCAATTGTCTTCAAGCCGGCAGTTACATCTTGCGGTTTACTTGCAGCCAATTTTTCATTAACGGCTTTCATCCCGCGATCCATATTAAAACCGTGGTCACCATCACCGATTGGGGTATCCAAATCACTCAAATGTTGTTTATTTTCAGAAACTTTTTCACCAAACTTGTTCATCCAAGTGGTTAAAGTATCAACTGTTAATGTCATTTTCTTTTCCTTTCTACCAAGCAATCGTCTCAACTGGCATCTTCAAATATTCGAGCCATTTGTCGTCTTTGATTTCAAATAAAGTTAGCGAAATTCCGGCCATATCAATCGAAGTCATGTAATTGCCGACTTTCATAAAGCTTGGCTTAATATCGAATTTTTCTAATTTATTTAAGACATCATTTGCAAAAATATATTGTTCCATTAACGGGGTTGCACCCATACCGTTAACAAGGCAAGCATATTTCTTATCGCCTTCAAGATGCATTTCTTGGTCAAGTTTACCTACTAACTCGTTAACTAATTCTTTAGAAGGTTTAATCTTTTCGCGGCGGTATCCTGGTTCACTGTGAATACCAACACCGTATTCAATTTCGTCCTCTTTTAAGACAAAACCTGGCTTACCGACTTCTGGATTGGTTGCTGCCGATAAGGCCACAGCAATGGTTTTAATATTTGGTAAAACTGTGTGAGCTAGCTTGTCAATTTCGTCCAGGCTGGCACCATTCTGCGCTGCAGCTCCTAAAATTTTGTGCATAAAGAGTGTGCCGGCAACCCCGCGGCGTCCTTGAGTGTACAAACTATTTTCAACTGCGATATCATCATCGACAACGATTGACTTTACAGGGATATTATCCATGCTTGCCAAATCCTTAGCCATGTCGAAATTCATCACATCGCCTGAGTAGTTCTTAACGACTAAGAAGACACCTTGACCTTGATTGACAGCCTTAATAGCGGCATAAATTTGATCTGGAGTTGGTGAAGTAAAAACTTGTCCGCAAACAGCAGCACTAAGCATCCCTTCACCGACAAAGCCTGCGTGAGTTGGTTCGTGACCTGAACCACCACCACTGACAATACCGACCTTGCCCTTCATTGAATCTTTGTTAGCGCGAACAACGGCTTCTGTGCCCTCGATCTTCTCAATATATTGTGGGTAAGATCTAACCATTCCTTCAACCATCTCTGGTACAACGTCATGCGGATTATTAATTATCTTTTTCATTTTAAATCCTTTCTTTCAATTCTGCGAGCGATTACATATCGATTATAATCTAATTACTGCTATAAGTTTAATTTATTTTATCATATAAAGTGACGCCATGTCATTTATATTTAAATAAAAAATGTCTATTACCACAATTCTTTATCAACCACAAGATATTGTATTTTTGCCAAAATTAGTAAGAAGACAACTGTAACTTTTTGACATGGGATGCACGGCTTACAAGAATCAACCTTGAAGAAGTTGACCAATGAATTCGAAAAGAAGAATCCTAACATTAAGATTAAACTCGAAAATCAAGGATCTTACATCGACTTACAAGATTAGTTGAACTAAACGATGCAATCACCTAAGAATTTACCAACAATTACGCAAGCTTATCCTGGTTGGCTATACAACGCCACTCAAAATAAGATACTAGTTAACTTAACGCCATATATTAATAATAAAAAGGAATAGAAGACAAAAAATGCGTTAAGAGAATTAACTCTTAGTGCATTTTTCAATGCAATCTTTAATTAGATTTTGGATAAAAATTATTTTTGTCACCGGTTTGTGATAACTTGCCTTTTTGGTTTCTAGCATTTGTCATTGCAGCTTGTGCCTTGATACCATGCATTAGCACCGCGGACACCTGAGTTCCCGTTATCACGGGTGCCTGCAGGATTGTCTGAAGATAAGCTACCAGCTGGAATTTCGATTGCCTTAATCTTTTCAACACCAGCACTTTGAGTGGCTACGACTTCAGCAACGTTCTTAGCAGCAGCGACGTTGTTTTCAGCTTCAGTTGCATCATTATCAACTTGGCTGTTCAACATCCCTGCCCGATTCTTCCTTTTACTCTTTAATACAATTTTCCTTCGTCGACAAATTAGCCTCACACTAGCCACCCGGCAGCGACCAGTCATCAGACAGCTTCTCATGCACCAGCAGCACCTATTTGTCTTCAAGGCTGGTTCCTCCCAATCGATTTCATTAAAAAACATATCTCAATTAATTTTATCGCTATATTAAAAAGAGGGGACTAAATTTCATTATCTTAACTTAACTTTAATTTTCCGATTTTTCGAAAAATTAGGCCGATCCAATTAAGTTTACTAGCTAACAAGCGTTTATCCCGTTCCCATCCGTTTTCACTCATTTTCATTCAAATTCTGAAATTTTATTCACAAAATTGGTATATATTAAAAATATTATTTATAGATAACATTTAAGCGCTTTCTGTTTTTAGTGGTACTATTAAATTGTTCACAAAAAGAACTCGTTATGAAACTAGAAAGTTGGAACACAGACGCATGAGGACAATTTATTTAGTAAGGCACGGACAAACTTTATTCAACGTGCATCATAAAATTCAAGGAACCTGCGATTCGCCTTTAACCAAATTAGGCGTAGCGCAAGCTAAAGCTGTCAAAGATTACTTCAAGAAAAAGAAGATCCACTTTGATGCTGCTTTTTGTTCAACACAAGAAAGAGCAAGCAATACTCTAGAAATAATCACTGATAATAAGCTGCCATACACTCGTCTTCACGATCTTCATGAAAAGTCTCATGGCGAATATGAAGGTCAAGATGAGTTTATGCTCCCTTGGCGGCGTGGATTCAGCCGCGTAAATGCAGCAATGGAACCTGATCGAGAAGTCGAACAAAGAATGGAAAAGGCGATGACCAAAATCATCGACCTCACCCGAGCAGACGACACGATCTTGGTTGTGGGTCACGGCACTGCCTTAAGGTTATTTACGCAAGCGGTCAATCCAGAATTTAAGAATTATGGAAACTGCGGCATCGTTAAGATGACAGCGATTGATAATCGACTAAAATATGTCGATTACGTTACTCCGGCAAAAGATGTTTCTCTTCCAGAGAAAGTGACGAAAAAGAATATATTGATAGTTCGTTAATAAGGAGAAATAAAAAAATGGAAGATAACGAAAAATACATGAACGTAGCAATTGAAGAAGCAAAGAAAGGAGAATACAACACTTGGACTGATCCTCTTGTTGGCTGTGTCATTGTCAAAGATGGCAAAATTTTGAGCGAAGGTGCCCACTACAAGTTCGGTGATGATCACGCTTTAGTCGATGCCATGCAATCACTTAATGAAGACCAAATCGCAGGCAGCAGCCTTTACCTCACCATGGAGCCTTGTGATGACTGCACCCAAAAAATTATGGATGCTGGTTTTACTAAAGTTGTGGTTGGTCAAGCAGACCCGCATCCCGCTAAAGCTAACAAAAATAACACCAAAATTGGTGTCGATGGTGATAATACAGCTGTTGTCTGTGGCGTTTTAACCAATGAAGTCGAAAAGCTTAACCAACATTACAACTACTTTGCTAAGACCGGTAAGCCGTGGATTTCATTGAAACAAAACCTAAGTCTTGACCACCACGTCAGCCCTGCCAACGGTAAATATGTCAAGTTACCAAGCCAAGAAGTTAGGGACTACATTCACCACGAACGTGCCGATTATCAAGCAATCATCATCGGTTCTTCAACCGCAATTATTGATAATCCTAACCTCGGAACAGATGTCGAAACTAATTATTCACCAATCAGAATTATCGTTGACCGCCGGGGACGTTTACTCAACAACACCGGTCTTAACCTTCTCAACAATGGTGATTTTCAAACTTGGATTTTGACCCAAAACTCCAACGTTGACCAACTAGCCTCAATGGCTAACGTCAAGGTCTTCCAACTTAAGACTGATAAATTAGAAGAAATTATCACTCTTTTAAGTGAGCAAGGCATTCAATCAGCCTACGTTGAAGGTGGACCAACTCTTGAAAAAGCATTTATGGATGAACCAGCAGTTAACGAGATCATCGACTACTTTAGCCCAGTTTATCTTGGTGACATCGGTCTTCCCGGTGCCGTTCCAATTCATGAAGTAGAACTTGCAGATGTAAGTGTTAAAAAGATCGACGATCACGTTAGAATTGCCGGAATAGTTAAAAGTAAATAGAAAGGGGTTTTAACTCATGGATAAAAAAGATACTGCTTATGTTTTATGGTTTGATCAATTACATCGCGACGATGTTGACCTTGTCGGAGGAAAATCTTCCTCTCTTGGAGAATTAACCTCTGAGACGAATGTGCCAGTGCCTTATGGTTTTGCGACCACCGCAGCTGGATACCGCCACTTTATGGCATATTCTGATTTGAACAAAAAGATTAACGACTTATTAGCTACGTTAAAAGATCCCGAAAATTCCGATGAATTACACCGGGTCTGCAGCCAAATCAGAAAGATCATCGTTGACGCCCCAATGCCAGATGATTTAGCCCAAGCAATCGGCGAAGCCTATGATGCATTAGCAAGTAAAATGCGGCAAAATGAACCATTTGTAGCTGTTCGTTCAAGCGCAACCGCTGAAGATTTGCCTAATGCTAGTTTTGCCGGTGAACAAGATACCTACCTCAATGTTCACGGTCGTAAGCAAGTCATTAAAAAGGTGCAAGAATGTTACGCTTCCCTTTTCACTGACCGGGCAACCTACTACCGGATTAAGCAAAACTTCCCTCAAGAAAAAGTAGCTTTATCCGCTGCTATTCAAATGATGGCCTTTTCTAAGGCAGCCGGTGTCATGTTCACAGTTAACGTTGCTACTGGAGATGACACTAAGATCATGATCGAAGGTTCATGGGGTCTTGGTGAATACATTGTTTCCGGAACAGTTACACCTGACAATTATTTAGTCGATAAAAAATCTATGAAGATCGTTGATAAGACTATCAACAAGAAAGTAATTGAGTTAGTCCGTCTTCCTTCAGGTGGGACAGTTGAGCAAAAAGTTCCTGATGATTTAGTTAACGCCCCTGCTTTAACCGATGAACAAATTCTCGAATTAGCAGGTTATGCAAAAGAAATTGAAAATCACTATGGCTGCTATATGGACATGGAATGGTCACTTGATCAAAACGACAAGTTATGGCTTGTTCAGGCTCGTCCAGAAACAGTTTGGTCACAAAGAAAAGAAGATACAATGAACACTAATAATGAAGAAATTAATGAAAATCATGACGTTATTCTTAAAGGACTTCCTGCTTCACCTGGTTTAGCAACTGGTAAAGTTAGAATCATCGAAGATCCAAAGGATATCAAAGAATTCAAAGACGGTGAAATTTTAGTCACACTCATGACTTCACCTGATTGGGTTCCAGCAATGAAAAAGGCTAGTGCAATTATCACCAATAACGGCGGAATGACCTGTCACGCTGCAATCGTCTCCCGGGAAATGCAAATTCCTTGTTTGGTTGGAACTACCAGTCGCGGTAACGCAGCCACCAAGGTTTTGAAAAATGGTCAAGAAATCACGGTCGATGCCAAAAATGGTGTCGTTTATGACGGTCTTATTAAGGAAGCAAAACCTAAGAAAGAACATGTTTGTCAGCCAGCAGCAGAATACTTCCCACCTACTGCCACTGGCGTCATGATGAACTTGGGTGATCCTGATTTGGCTGAAAAATACTCAAGCTTACCTGCCGATGGTATCGGTCTAATGCGTGAAGAGTTTCTCTGGACAACTTACATCCACCAACACCCACTTTATTTAATCGAAACTGGCCACGCTGACCGCGTCGTTAACGAACTTGCTAACGGCATTAGTAAAGTGGCACGGGCAATGGCACCTCGCCCAGTCGTCTTAAGATTCTCAGACTTCAAGTCTGGTGAATACCGCAACTTAAAAGGAGGTGATAAGTACGAACCACACGAACCAGCTGATTTATTAGGATGGCGTGGAGCATCTCGCTACTATGATCCTAAATACATCAATGCATTCAAGTTAGAATTAGAGGCTGTGAAGAAAGTTCGCAACGAATTTGGTTTGAAGAACTTAAATGTTATGATTCCTTTCTGCCGCACAGTTGAAGAAGCTAAAAAGGTTACAGATATTATGCGCGAACAAGGTTTAGTTCGCAGTGAAGATTTCAAGGTCTACATGATGGCCGAAATCCCATCAAATATCATTTTAGCTGACCAATTTAATCAATTTGTCGACGGCTACTCTATCGGCTCAAACGATTTGACCATGTTAATTTTAGGTACAGATCGCAATAGTGATGTCATCTCTCATATCTTTGACGAACGCAATTTAGCAGTTAAACGAGCAATTCGGCATCTTATCATTACTGCTCATAAAGATGGCAAGACAGTCTCAATTTGTGGTCAAGCTCCTTCTGAGTATCCAGAATTCACTGAATTTTTGGTCAGAAGCGGAATTGACTATGTTTCAGTAAACCCAGATATGGTTAAAACAACTAAGTTGAATGTTGCTCATTACGAACAAAGAATAATCCTCGATAAAGCAACTGGTTTGGGTAAAGAAGACACTAATAATTATAATTGGTAAGATTCCCTAAAATTCAAAAATACTAGTTTCTAAAAGTCCCTATCCTTCTGCAAACAGCCCTCATAACCTAAGCGGAAAGATAGGGATTTTTAATTGTTTAACTCATTTAATAAATAATAAGTAGATAAAAAAGCAAGACGAAGATAATTTCTTCATCTTGCTTTATTTATTGGTTCTATGATAAATC
>JAHLFT010000034.1 GCA_018883635.1 Candidatus Lactobacillus pullistercoris | reverse complement strand
AACTTATATTTGAATATGAGTTATTTTCAAAAACACGTATTAATGTTTTTAAAGCAACGCTACGTGCATTATTAGTCGTCGACAATTTTATCTCCTGGCTTAAACTTACTACCTTGACCATTTGCAAAATTTTTAACATCCATCCGCTTTTTACCTGCTGGTTGCAAAACTAACAAATTTAACACTGTCTTATTAGCAAAACTGATGGCAAAGCATTTCTTATTGTTAACCAATCTCCCAGGTTCAAGGTTAGTTTTTTTATCAAGAACTTCTGCTTTCCAGACTTTTAATCTTTGTCCTTGAACCATCATGAAAGCACCTGGATCAGGATTCAAAGCGCGAATTAAATTATTAGCCTCTTTTGCTGTCATCTCTTTCGTGATTTTTTCCTGACTTTTAGTAATATTTGGTGAAAAGACAACATTATCTGGATTTTGGGCAGTTTTTACTACCGTATTATCAGCAATTTTAGGCAATGTTTCTAAAAGAAGGTCTCTACCTAAATACGATAACTTTTCAAAAAGACTACCGGCAGTATCATCTTTTTCAATTTTAATAGCTTTTTGGGCATACATATCACCAGCATCCATTTTTTTAACCATTTCCATAATGGTAATCCCAGTTTCTTGATCACCATTTAAAAGTGAATATTGAATAGGTGCCCCACCACGATACTTTGGCAATAATGATCCGTGTACATTGACGGCAGCTATTTTTACAGAGTTTAAGAATTTAGTAGGCAAAAATTGACCGTAAGCAGCTGTCACAATAAAATCTGCATGTAAATTCATTAATTCTTCAAGTTCATTCGATCCAGATAATTTAACTGGTTGATAAACCAGAATATTATGTTTTTCAGCGGCAATTTTTGCGGGAGTCTTTGTTAATTTTTGCTTACGGCCTACCTTTTTATCAGGCTGAGTAACAACAGCTTTAATTTCATATCCTTTATCTATCAAGCCTTCTAAGACAGGTACTGAGAATTGCGGTGTACCCATAAATATAATTGATTGCATTTTTATTCTCCTTAAAAAATTCGTTCAGGTTCGTTATCAATATACACATTGATACCATATTTTTCTATTTCTTGAGCTGAATCTTGAATATGATGCAGCAATTTGTTTAAGCCCATTTCTTTTTTATATTTTACCAGTATTTGATAATAATATTTATTTTTTAGACGAGAAATTGCACTTGGCGTTGGTCCCAAAATTATGGTTTCAGGATGCAAATGATCTTCTAATTCACGTTTTATTTTAAAAGCCTGCCGCGCAGCATTTTGTTCCTTCTTTGAAGCTACAGAAATTAACACGGTATAAAAATATGGCGGATAATTTCCTTCATGTCGAACGCGCATTTCATAGCCGTAAAATTTTTCATAATCTTGTGTCTTGGCCAATGTGATCGCATAATGATCCGGATTATAGCTTTGAATTAAAACCTCTCCTTTTTTCTCTGCTCGACCAGCTCGACCTGCAACTTGAGTTAATAACTCAAAAGTTCTTTCTGAAGAATTATAATCTGGAACCCAGAGCCCTGTGTCGGCATTGATTACTCCAACTAGCGTTACATTAGGAAAATCGAGTCCCTTTGCGATCATTTGTGTACCAAGTAAGATATCAGCCTCATGATTACCAAAATCATCAAGAATTCGTTTATAACTACCTTTTCTCCTAGTCGTATCAACATCCATTCTTAAGATTCGACTTCCAGGTAGTAATTCTTGTAATTCTTCTTGTACTTTTTCAGTTCCAGTACCCAAAAAGCGGATCTTTGAACTTTGACAATTAGGACATCTTTGTGGGATTGGGGTGCTAAAACCGCAATAGTGGCATTGCATCATCCCAGTATTCTTATGCATTGTTAAAGATAGATCGCAGTTGGGACACTTCATTACATAACCACATTCTCTACAAAGCATGAAGTTAGCAAAGCCACGTCTATTTAGCATTAAAATAATTTGTTCTTTTCTTTCAAGACGTTCCTTGATTGCATCAACTAACTCAACTGATAAATCAAATTGTCCACCAGCAAATTGAACTTGTTTTAAATCGATTATTTTTACTTCGGGTAAACTTTTATTATTAGCTCTTTTAGTTAGCCGAAGTAACTGATAAACGCCTTTTTGTGCCCGCGCACGACTACCCAAACTCGGTGTTGCACTTCCTAGAACCAAAGGGCAATTATTATATTTACTGCGCCAAATTGCGACATTACGAGCATGATAACGCGGATTATCCTCTTGCTTATAAGAAGACTCGTGTTCCTCATCGATGACAATTAACCCAATATTTTTTAAGGGTGCAAAAATCGCACTTCTTGTACCTATTACAACTCTTACTTCACCACGTCTAATTTTTCGCCATTCATCATATAACTCACCCTCTGACAGAGCACTATGCAGCACCGCAGCCATTTGGCCAAAACGTGCTTTAACCTGCCTCACCATTTGCGGAGTTAATGAAATTTCTGGTACTAACATTAAAGCATTACGACCTTGCTTTAAAGCATTACTAATTGCATGTAAATAAACTTCAGTTTTACCGCTTCCAGTTACGCCTTCAAGCAAAAAGGTTGTGTCCTGCTTTTGATCAATTGCTTGATCAATTTTATCTAAGGCAACATTTTGCTCATCATTAAGTATTACTTTTTTATCTTTGATTTCGTCATCAAAACCGGCTAAAGGATTGCGATAAACTTCAACTTGTTTTTCGTTTAACCAACCTTTTCTTACCGCAGTCTTTAAAGCAGCAGAAGAAATTATTTTTAATTCTGCTTGTCTTTTAGGATATTCTTTATAATTTGAAATTATATCGGTTAGTAATTTTTGTTGGTTTACTGCATTTGCCCGGATACCTTCTTTGATTTGTTGATATTCAGTAATCTTTTTGGTCAAACTATATGATTTTTCAGTTTTCTTTTTAGCTCGATTTTCAACAAGGTATTCAACCTCGGCTTGATTTTCTCGCAGTAACTTTCTGGCCAAAGCAATTTGTTCAACATCGGTAATTCTATTTAAGTCAACCGGATCCCCTTGAAATAAAGGGAGTTCCTTTGCACTTTGACTTATTGGAGTTAAGATTTTGCGATAATTTGCGCGCATAACCCGTGGCAACATTGTTTTCAAAATACTTATTCGATATGAAAATATTTTTTGGGCTAAAGCCTGCGACAAAGAGATCAATTCTGGGGTAAGTGGCGGCATTTCATCTACTACTACAAGTAGGTCTTTCAATTTGCCATTAAAATCGCTATTTTCACTTAAACCTACTACAAAACCTTGTAACTTTCTGGGACCAAAAGGCACAAAAACTCTAGAACCAATTTCAACATCATTTAATTGATCGGGAACATGATATTCAAAAACTTTATCAGTTTGCTTAGCAGCAACATCTACAATTACCTGAGCTATCATTTAATCACCTTGTAAAAAATGACCTCCATCTGATGATGAAGGTCATTTATATCAATCTTCTAAGTTAACCTCAGCATGTGCAGGGTCAACAGTAACTTTACCAGCAGCAATTTCTTCTAGTGCCTTACCAACAGCCTTGTCACATTTAAAATGTTCTAAGGTTGGTGGATCACCTGCTTCAAGTTCATGAGCTCTTTTTGCTGCTAAAACTGAAAGTGAATAACGTGAATCAACACGTGAAAGCAATTTATCAATTGATGGATATGTAATTCTCATAGTTAGTCCTCCTTAACCATCTTACGATAATCATCAATAACTCGTTTTACACTAACATGCTCTGCGTCAACTATTGCCTTAATATGATCAACTGCATTCGCAACCGTATCATTGACCACTGCATAATCATAATCTTGCATAACCAATATTTCTTTACGAGCCTGTTTAATTCTACCCATTATAACATCTTCTGATTCTGTACCACGATTCTCTAGTCTGAGATGCAAGGTATGTAAATCAGGTGGTGTTAGAAAAATAAATACCCCATCCGGCATTTTTTCACGCACTTTGCGTGCACCGTTAACATCAATTTCTAGTAAGACATCCTTATCTTCCTGTAGCATTTTCTTTACAGGTGCTACCGGTGTACCATAATAATTTCCAACATATTCATTATATTCCAGAAGCTCTCCTTGGTTAATAGCTTCTTGAAAACGCTCTTTAGTTACAAAATAATAATCTTTTCCATCGATCTCACCTGGACGAGGTTTTCTTGTCGTCATTGAAACCGAATATTCGAATGGAAATACCTTATTTTTAACAATTGCACTCTTAACAGTTCCCTTACCAACTCCAGAGGGACCAGAAAGAACAAGTAAAAGACCTTTGTCTGCCATGCCCAACTTCCTTTTTAAAACCTAATAAATTTATTTTGCACTAAGAGCGTCTTATTTTCAAGTATTGCATAATTTTAAATTTTTATTGTCAAACACTTGTTTTCAAAAACAAATGTTTGTATAATAATTTTTGCAAACAACTGTTCGAAATAAAGATAATGGTGATTAAGTATGATAAACTTAGCAACTAAAATAAAAAGCCCTTTTAAAAAATTATATCGACATCTATTTTATTATGATCTTGATAAAATTAGTATTTATAGTCAAATAGATGGAAAAATATTAGCTTATCTTTCTCTTGCACTATTGCACCATGCATTTGTTTTAATAACCTATCCAAATGGTGAAAGCGAAATTGGAAAAATCACAAAACGGATTTCTTCAAGCAAATTCTTACTGAAAAGTTCAGACAATAAAATATTAAAAATTATAAGTTTAAAAGATATTTACCGAATTGATATAGCATAAAAAAACTACTGATATATCATTAGTTTGATTTATCAGTAGTTTTCTTATTTTTCTTTAAAGCTTTTCATTAAATCAACGGCATTTTGCTTAGCTGCATCAGTAACATCACTACCAGCCATCATTTGTGCAATGGCTGTAATCGTTTCTTCCTTAGTTAATGGTCCAACTTGAGTAAATGTAGCACCATCTTTAACCTGTTTTGCAACTAAATAACGTTGGTCTCCAGCGGCAGCCACTTGAGGTGAGTGAGTTATAGTGATTACTTGCTTATATTCACCAATTGAATGCATCTTTCGACCAATAGCCGCAGATACTCGTCCAGAAACCCCCGTATCAATTTCATCAAAAATCATTGTTCCAACAGGTTCAACTTTACTAAAGATAGCTTTTAATGCCAATATCAGACGAGATTGTTCTCCTCCAGAAACAATTTTTACTAATGACATTAATTCTTCACCCGGATTTGGAGAGATTAAGAAAATTATTTGATCCGTTCCCTTTTTAGTAAAAGTTTCTGTTTGCTCAAAGTGAATAGAGAAGCGAGCTTTTTCCATGTACAAATCAGATAATTGCTGTTTAATTTGCTCTTCAAGATTATGAGATACTTTTTCCCGTTTTTCATGCAGTTCACGAGCTTGCTTATTTAAAATTTTCTCAACATTGGAAATTTGCTTTTGTAATTTTTCTTCATCTAATCCACCCGTCTCAAACTGTCCTAATTCTTGATCAATTTTTTCATAAAAATCAAAAACTTCTGGTAAAGTAGGACCATATTTTTTCTTGAGTGAGTTCAATGTATCCAAACGATTAGTTACGTATTGAAAACGTTCATCATCAAAATCCATTTGATCCATTAAATTTGAGAGTTCACTACGAGCATCGCTTAAAGCATAGACACCATCATCTACTGTCTTTGCAAAATTATTAAACTTTTTACCAAATTCAGTTAAATCAGTTGCTGCATTTTGTGCATCCCCAAGCAAAGTCGCAATTCCATGTTCATCATCGTCATATAATTGGATGAAATAATTAGCGGTATCAGCAATTTTTTGATAATTATTTAGTTCAGTATATTCTTCTTCTAGTTTCTCATCTTCCTTGGGATCCTCCAGATTAGCTGCCTCCAGTTCATCATGTTGAAACTTAAGAATATCTTCTTTTTGGGCAAGCTCTTGAGCGTTCTGGCGAAGATGATGAAGTTGATCTGTCAACTTTTTCCAAGTTTGATAATTCTTTTGATAATCAACCAATTCTTGATGAAATTCATCTGAAGCATAATCATCAACTAAATCAATCTGGCGATCTTGGTCCATTAAAATTTGTTGATCATTCTGTCCATGAATGTCGACTAAATAATTACCAATTTCTCTTAATACGTTAATTGTCGTCAATTGACCATTAATCCGAACAACGTTTCTGCTTTTAACTGCAAGTTCCCGACTAATAACCAACTGATCATCTTCGTGTGGTAAACCGTATAAATCACATAACTCTGCGATTTTTTCTTTTTGATCATCAAGTTCAAAAAGACCTGTAACTACTGCCTTTTTTTCACCACTTCTGATCATTTCCTTTTGACCGCGTCCACCCATTAAAAGTGAAACCGCATCGATTAGAATTGATTTTCCTGCACCCGTTTCACCAATTAAAACCGTCATATGTTCTTGGAAGCGAACTTTTAAAGACTTTATAATAGCGAAGTTTTTAATATCAAGTTCAACTAACATAATTAACCTCTATAGACCATTCACTGCTCGATTAACTACTTCTTCAGGACTGCCAGCCCAAATATTTTGTCCTTTATTAGCCAAATCTTTTTGTAAATGAATTAAAAATTCAATATTTCCTTTACCACCTTTAATGGGCGAATAATCTATACCTAAGACGTTAAAGCCAATCTTCATGGCACTTGCCATTGTGTGTTCAATAACTCTTTGATGAACTAAATGATCATGAACAATACCATGCTTACCAACATTTTCAGGCCCAGCTTCAAACTGGGGTTTAATTAAACAAACTGCATCACATTTATCTTTTAATATGTCATACATTGGTGGCATGATCAAATCTAAAGAGATGAATGAAACATCTGTCATAGCAAAATCAGGTAAACCTTCAATAAAATCAGCAGGTTTACTATAACGGAAATTTTGTTTTTCCATTACAATTACGCGTTTATTATCTCTTAATTGCCAGGCTAATTGATTATAGCCAACATCTAATGCATAAACCATTTTGGCACCATTTTGCAATGCAACATCTGTAAAACCACCGGTTGAAGCGCCAATATCTAAGCAAATCTTGTCTTTGAGATCGATATCAAAAACTTTTAAGGCTTTTTCTAACTTAAAGCCACCTCTAGATACATATTTTTTACCATCATCTTTAATGATAAATTTTTCGTCTTCAGGAAATTTAGTTCCACTCTTATCAATTCTTTGGTGATTATGATCTTGAACTAAGCCTGCCATAATTGCTCTTTGAGCCTGAGAACGAGAATTAAAAACACCCTGCTTTGCTAATAAAACATCTGCTCTTTCTTTTGCCATTTAAAGTACCTTTTGATATAAATCTAAAAATCCTTCTAAAACTTCAGCATTCAAACCAGATAAGTTTTGTTTTGTTTGTTTAATTAAGGAAACTAATTCCGAACGGCTCTTCTCTATCCCAAGTAAAGTTAAAGTATTATTTTTACCTTCTTCTTTATCTTTGTGGGTGGCTTTACCCGCCTGCTCACTTGATTCAACAACATCAACTAAATCATCATAAATTTGATAGGCACGACCGAAACCTTTAGCGAAATCGATTAGTTTAACCATTTCGATTTGCGTTGCATCAGCATAAATTGCTGCCATTTCTACACTAGCCTTGATTAAACACCCGGTTTTTAGCCATTCCATTTTATTAATATATTGTTCATCATTCGAAACAGAAGCATTATTGGTAGAATCAATATCTAAATATTGTCCTCCAACCATTCCATTTGGACCAACTGCCTCAGTGCTAACCTTAACTAATTTTGCTGAGTCACTAGCCTGCGCTATCCATTCGATTCCAAGAGGCAGAAGTGCATCCCCAGCTAAAATTGCTTCAGCTTCACCCCATTTTTTATGACTAGTTAATTTACCGCGACGATAATCGTCATTATCCATGGCAGGTAAATCATCATGAATCAAAGAATATGTATGAATTAGTTCGATTCCACATGCAATTCTAATTTCTGTGTCAGTAATTTCTTTACCTAAGGAATTTAAAGTTGCTAAAAAAAGTAATGGTCGTAATCTTTTGCCTCCGGCCATAACAGAATAAGCCATAATTTGACTAATTTTTTTATCTTCGACTTCTTCTGCTAACTTTTTTTCTAAAAAATTATTAATTACTGGTGTCCACTGATTTTGGAAAAACTTAAACGCTGTCATTTTTATTCCTCTGGTGCTGATGCATTATTTGGATCTAACTTATGTTCCGTTCCGTCACTATCGATCAATTTTGCAACCGTTTCTTCTGCTTGAGTTAATTTCTTATCAAGGTCACGACTGATTTTAACGCCTTCTTGAAATTGCTTTAATGCATCTTCCAAGGGTACATTTCCATTTTCTAAATTAGTAACAATTTCTTGTAAACTATTTAGTTGTTCCTCAAAATTATTCTTCTTTGTTGCCATTTTCTTCTCCTCTAACAGCTGTAACTATAGTTTCCGCAATTCCGTCCTTAAAATGCAGCTCTAATTTATCCTGCGCTTTAATTTGCTTAATGGAACTAACTGTCTCTTTATTTTCATCAATAGTATAAGTATAACCACGATTTAACGTCTTTAACGGACTATAATCATCTAATTGTTGAACACTTTGATTAAAGCGATTGCGTTTTGCTAATAATAAATGTTTCATGTTATCAGCCAATCTTTGCTGATAAAAATCCAGTGTTTGTCTAAATTGGATAATTTGTTTATCCGGCCCTGCACTAATTAGTTTTTGTTTAATTAAATTCAGATTTTGTCTCGAGCGCTCAAGCTCAGTCAAGATACTCTTATTTAAACGCTGTTTTAGCATATCAACAGTTTGAATTTGTTGATCATACATCCGTGCAGGTTCGCGCATAATAACTGAATTTTGAATTCGTGACAATTGTTCACGTTTCTGTCTAATTATACTTTGCATACTTGCAAGTAAACTACTTTCAAGTTGGTGAATATTTACTATTTCATCAGGCAAATTTGGTGTAGCGTATTCCGCAGCTGCCGTAGGAGTCGCAGCTCTTTGATCTGCAACCAGATCGCAAAGAGTTGTATCGGTTTCATGACCAACTGACGAAATAACTGGCATTGGCATTTCATAAACTTGCCGAACAACTTCTTCCTCGTTAAATGGCCATAAATCTTCAAGTGATCCCCCACCACGACCAATTATCATAACATCATAATCATCGGCATGTTCTAATATTTGCTTCATTGCTCTAACCAATGAATCCGCCGCAGTTTCACCTTGAACTTGAGCTGGAAAGAGGTCGATCTCAGCATGGGGAAACCTTCTATTTGCAGTAACCATAATATCATGAATTACAGCACCTGAAGCACTAGTTACAACAGCAATTTTATCTGGAAAATGGGGTAACTTCTTCTTATGAGCAGGATCAAATAAGCCTTCTTTAGCTAGCTTAGCTTGTAGTTGCTTTAATTGTTCATATAAAGCACCGAGTCCTGCTGGTTCCATCGTTTCTGCATAAAATTGATAAGATCCTTGGGGACCATAGACACTGACATAGCCGGTCACGTATACTTTCATACCCTCTTCAGGCTTGAACTTAACTTTGTCAAAATATGAACGAAACATGACAACATTTATTTTAGATTTTTCATCTTTCAAAGAAAAATATTGATGAGAATTCCTTCTAAATCTAAAATTTGAAAGCTCGCCTTGCAAAAATACTTTATGCAAATACGGATCATTTTTAAATTTCTGCGTAATATAATAATTTAAATCTGTGACAGTAAGATACTTATTATCTGCCATTTGCCTTCCTCGTTAACTTAATAACTTGCTCCATTAAAAATTCAACTGTAATTGGGCCAATTCCACCTGGTACCGGTGTAATCCAACTTGCCTTATCTTTAACTTCATCAAATGCCACATCACCAACCAAATGACCATTGACATGATTAATACCAACATCAATAATTACAGCATTTTCTTTAATCATATCAGCTGTAATTAAATTAGCTTGTCCTGCTGCTGAAATAATAACATCTGCCAATTTGGTATATTCAGTTAAATTCTTTGTACAAAAATGAAGGATAGAAATAGTAGCATCTCTTTCAAGAGCTAAAGCAGCAACTGGTTTTCCGACAATATTGCTACGACCAATTATGACAACATTTTTCCCAGCTAAATCAATATGATAATAATCTAGCAAAGCAATAATTCCGTCAGCAGTTGCTGGTTCAACAAAATGATTTCCTTGCCATAATCTTCCCATATTAGCTGGCGTTAAACCATCTACATCCTTTTTCGGATCGATTCTTTCCATTAAATGATTAGCATTAATATGTTCAGGCACCGGAAGCTGCACCATCACTCCATAAACTTTTTTATCTGCATTTAATTCATCAATAAGTGCTAAAACATCTTCTTCTTTTTCATTTTCGGGCAGTTGATAAATCTTTTGAATTATTCCGACACTCTCTGATCTTCTCTTTTTTGTTTTAACATAAAGCTTACTTGCTGGATTATCTCCAATATTAATTACGCAAAAATATGGCTGAATTCCTTCAGATTTTAAATTCTTAACCTTTTCTTTAAGTTTTTCTGCTTTTTGATTTGCAAATGCCTTACCATCAAGGATTTTACCCATTTAATTCATCCTTTCATATCAAAAAAGCCGGCTTATGCCGGCTATTACTTATTTGACGAAGTTTGCTAAAATCCCATTCACGAATGGTTTAGAACTAGGATCCGTAAATTCATCACATAAGTTTAGCGCTTCATTAATTGCTGCTTTTGGCTCAATTTCAGCGCTATATTTTATTTCATATAAACCTATTTCAAGTATTGCTACAGTAACAGCATTTAGACGTTCTAAACGCCATCCTTTTTTTAAGTGTGAAGCAATGTCGTCTTTTAATTCATCACGTTTTGATAATACGCCTTCAATTAAATTTTTTGAATAGGCAGAAAGTTTACTCAAATCAAGTGTCGTCACTATCTTAGTTTCAACTTCTGCTGCGGTCAATTCAGGATCTTGATTGGCCAAAAAAATTGCCTGCATAGCAGCCTTACGACTTTCATGTTGATTCATTTATTCTTGACTATCCTCCGGAAATAATTCAGTAGTTTGTTCTTCTTCATTCTTCTCTTCATCTTCAGGGAAAACAAGTCCAACTACGTGAATATTAATTTCTTTAAGTTCTAAATCAGTCATCTGCTTCAATTGTTGCTTTAAATTCTTTTGAAGCTTCATTGCAACACTCGGCACGTTTGTTCCTGCTTCAACATATACATAAACGTCAGCGCTCAACTTACCAGCTTGGTCAACACTAACATTTACACCTTTTCCGCGATCTTCACGGCCAAAAACATGCTTAATCCCAGATGTAAGGTTTCCGCGCATATTAACAATGCCATCAACTTTTTCAGCAGCAATTCCTAAAATAACTTCAAGGACACTTGGATCTATCTTAATTTGTTCACCGTTTTCTACGCCACTTAAGAGAATTTTTGAACTATCTGCCATTTTTATTACCTCAAAAAATTATTTATTAGCACGTGATACGTAAGTTCCGTCAGCAGTGTTAATAGTTAAAACATCACCTTCATTAATAAAGAAAGGAACATTAACTACCAAACCAGTTTCCATAGTTGCTGGCTTACCACCACCTGATGATGTATCACCTTTAATGTTTGGTTCAGTCTTTGCAACTTTAAGGTCAACTGTGTTTGGCAATTGAATACCTAAAGTTTCACCTTCGTGCATGATTACATTAACATTCATGTTTTCAAGTAAGTATTTACTTTCTTCTTTTACTTGTTCATTTGGAATTGCCAATTGATCATAAGTTGAAGTATCCATGAATACGTAACTTGAACCATCATTGTACAAGTATTGCATAGACTTAGTTTGAATATCTGCAGTTTCGACCTTAGCAGTAGAACGGAAAGTGTTTTCTTGCACTGCACCTGTTCTTAAACTCTTAAGCTTTGAACGTACAAAGGCACTTCCTTTACCTGGTTTTACGTGTTGAAATTCAACGATTCTCCATAAGTCATTATTATATTTGATAGTTAATCCGTTTTTGAATTCATTAACTGAAATCATTGTCATAATTAATCCCTCATTTCTACATATATATGTTACCAATTTGCGTGCAATTTGGCTATAACTTTACAAGGAAAGAATTTCATCTTTTGGCAAAGTCGATAAAACGACGGGCGATTTTCCACTAATTAAAACGTCATCTTCAATTCTAACTCCACCTTTATTTGGTAAATAAATCCCTGGTTCAACGGTATGAACCATATTATTTTCTAATTTTTGCTTTCTAAAAGGAAGAGCTGGTTGGCATAATTCATGAATCTCTAATCCAATACCATGACCAATACCATGACCAAAATATTCGCCATAACCTTGGTTTTTAATATAATTGCGCGCTGCTGAATCTACATCAGCACCTGTATTTCCGACAATTGCGGATTTAATCCCTCGTTTTTGTGCCGCAAGAACAATATCATAAATTTGATGCATTTGCGAATCTACTTTTCCTAGTGAAACGGTACGTGTAATATCAGCAGCATAGCCGTTATAAAAACTCCCAAAGTCGATCACAATCATATCGCCGTCTTCAAGTTCTTTATCACTAGCTACCCCATGAGCCCAAGAAGAACGAACCCCAGATGCAACAATTGTATCAAAGTCAGGGCCATCTCCACCATTAACTTTAAAAAGGTAGTCAAGTTTGGCTGCAATTGTACGTTCTTTGACTCCAGGTTTAATCATCGGCAAAATCTCTTTGAAACTAATCATAGAGATTTCGATTGCTTTACGTAGAGCTGCAATTTCTAGCTTATCTTTAACATTACGTACTCGTTCAACTAGCTCTTCACACATTTTAAATTCAAGATCGGGATTAAGAACTAAAAGTTTTTGATATTCTGAAGCAGAAACAAATTCCCCTTCGATTAATACACGTCTTAAATTTAATTTCTTTAAAACCTTAGTAATCTCGTCATAGTCATTACCATGCTTCATAATAACGGTCAATTCGCCTGGAGCTTGTGCTTTGATTTGACCGGCAAATCTTGAATCTGACAGCAAATATCTTTCACCGTCACTGGTTAAAATTAATTGGGCTTCTTCGCCAGTAAAATTAGTTAAGTAACGATAATTTGCCTGATTAAAAATAATCATTGCATCTGCATTTTGTTTTTTAATCAAATCTGTCACTTTACTAATTCGTTGATTAATTAAAGTTAATAATTCTTGTTGTTTTTCCATAATAGCAATCTCCAATTATTAAATTTGAACACATTATACAATTAATCTTAACTTTAAATTACAAATTATTTCGACTAAAACAAAAAAGGCGAAAGGTAAATTGCCTTTCGTCTTTAATTATCTTACTTAGCTTCGTCAGCTGGAACAACTGAAACTTGCTTCTTGAACTTGCCAAGACGTTCAAACTTAACAACACCATTTACTAATGCAAATAAAGTGTCATCACCACCACGGCCAACATTAGCACCTGGGTGGATCTTAGTACCACGTTGACGGTAAATAATTGAACCTGCGTGGATTTCTTGACCGTCTCCAACCTTTGCGCCTAAACGACGACCAGCTGAGTTACGACCGTTGGCAGTAGAACCGCCCCCCTTGTGGTGGGCAAATAATTTCAAACCAAAAATATTCATTATCTTTTCACCTCTGAAAATTAAGCTTCAATCTTTTCAACAGTAACCTTAGTGTAAGGTTGACGGTGACCATACTTGCTGTGTGAGTGCTTCTTAGGCTTGTACTTGAAAGTTACAACTTTCTTTTCCTTACCTTGCTTTTCAACTTTAGCAGTAACCTTCGCACCTTTAACTAATGGAGTACCAACTTTAACGTCACTACCATCAGCAACAAGAATAACTTCATCAAAGGTAACTTCTTTACCTTCTTCAGCATCAAGCTTTTCTACAAATACACTATCGCCTTCAGCAACTTTGTATTGCTTACCACCGGTCTTAATAATTGCGTACATTTGTACACCTCCGAAAAAATACTTAGACTCGCCGAACTGAGGTGTCTTGTCTTCAAGAACTTGGGACCTCGAGCCGTGCGGTTGCAGATGTGGAGGTCTCCACAAATACAACTCTTACATTTTACAACGTTAATGTTAATTTATCAATAAAAAACTTAGATTCCCCAACGTCCACCATGAACTTTGGCAACACTTGAAGTAATTATAAAAGCATCAGGATCTATTTCATGAATTTTGGTAATTAAAGAACCGTATTCATTTGTATCAACTACGATTAAAAGCTGTTTCTTCTTATCATCACTATAGCCACCAACAACATCATAAACAGTTAAACCAACGTAATTATCTTGCAAGACTTTTTTGATTTCATCAAGATATAAATTACTCATTATGCGAACTTGATACTTTTTATCAAAACCTGTTTCCGTGTAATTCATCGTAATTGCGGTCATTAATTGCGAAAATGCGGCTAAAAAGAATGCATTCCAACCATCAACAAAAATATTTAAAAAAATCACAATCATATCAATGCAAAGCAAAGTTACTGCCGAATTTAAATAGAAATATTTCTTTAAGATCATTGGCGGAATAGTTGTGCCGCCACTTGAAGCATTGACACGATATAGTAAAGAAACACCTAACCCCATGAGTGCCCCACCGTAAATAACAGCTAACAAGTCATTATTAGTAGCTTTAAAACTAGGCGTTATTTCCATTAAGATTGGCAAAACAATACTACCAAGGGCAATATTTTTTGTCGTCTTTTTGCCTAAAAAAATTGCTGCTAATATCAGCATTAAAATATTAACGATGAATACTGTTATTGGTCTACTGATTCCCCAAACAGCCTCTACCAAAATAGAAATACCCGTGGAACCTCCAGCAGCAATATTAATTGGACCATAAAAGAGATTGATTGAGATCGCAATTATTTCTAATCCCAGTAGGAAAATTATCCAGCAAAGCCAAGTGTGTTTAGTTAAATCTTTTTTCATGCAGCAGCCCTTTCTTTTAGTTAGTAATAATATTTTACGAAAAACTATACTTGACTACAAGAAGCTTATTTAAATCATAATAAATTATTTATCTTTTGTTTGATACTCGATACTTTGTGTCCCTTCATATGAAGGTAGGCCATTAGCAGCACGATATAATGCTCGTTCAAATGATTGGTAACCTTTACTGGAACTAACTGCAAAATTCACATTATATTTGCTGGCAAATTCTCGAATATTCCAAGTGGAATCATGCGCAGCATACGCGGTTACCAAGATTACTATATCTAAGTCCTTGATCTGTTTTTCAATAACTTTCTTTTTCCCTTCAAAAGCATCTATGGCAAATGGAATTCCATTATAACGAGCCACTATTTCTTCAAGAATTTGTTCATTTTGATTATCGCCAATCGCAATTCCAACTCTTTGATAGTGTAAGTCCAAATCTAAATTAGCTATCTTTTCAATTTGTGTTTGTTTTTTCTTATCTTTTTTAATACGTTTATTTTTCTTAGGTTGATCAACCTGATAAATCCAGCGAATTTTAATTGCTTTTGCTGGATCTTTTTTTAGGCGAATGTCTCCAGTATACCAAGCTAAATCGACGATAGAACCATCTTCTAAATGAACAGAATCTCCTTGATAATAGCTAGGATCAACTGGTAAAACGATATTTTTGCCACGAATGCGCAATTTTTGGCCATTAATATTTCTAGAAATCGCTAAACGACCCTGCTCTCCTTGAACGACTGCATATTTAAAGTCTTCGATTGGATCATAATCACGTTGACGTAATTTTTTATATCCGACAACCCTAATTATTTCTGCCTGATTGTCAAGACTTCCGGCTGCTGGCAAAGCCTCAACCACATCACCACTTTTTAAATTTAGCGAATGAGCCTGCGCTTCATTAACAGAAAAAGCCACTTCATCATTTTGATTAATCAAATCAGCTCCTGACAGAAGGCGAATCACTGTATAACGCTTACCTTTACGGTAATCACGTTTAATCTTTTTAACTTTAACCGCCTCTTTAAAAGTCTTCGCGTTGACGCTATCAGCAGTTTCTGTAGAAGCTTGAATTGCTTGATCTAACTGCCCTATCTCCTTACCTAAATCTTTACCAAAGCCAGGAATAAAAGAAAGCTTATGCAAGGCTTTCAATGATGAACTTTTAGCCTGCTTATCTCCTGGATTTTCTATTAACTTACTAATGGCGATAAAAAAGTTCTTGAAGTGATTTTTATTAGCTAAATTACCATTTGAAGGTTTTGAAATTTTATTTACATTTGTTTTAGCAGACTTTTTCCCATTATCTGCCATTGCAATAATCGCCTTAATTGCATTTAAACTATTTTCTAAGCTTTGATCATCTGCTTGGGTGTTTTGCAAAATTCGTTTGATATTATTTCGATAATCTAACATTATACTCATCTCATTTTTTAAAAATCTATCTTTTATTCCCTAAAACAAAAAATAGAAATTGGTAGCCAATCTCTATTTTAGTGATTAATCAGAATTAAAGTTGTAATCTTACGAAAGCTTTTCTGAGTGGAATTGCAACTATTGGTGTAACAATCCCCGTAAAAATTGCTTCTAAGATCCCATTAAGACCTAATGCAGCAACTAAGATAATAAATAAGGTATTACTTCCTGTATTATTTCCTAAATGACTTGTCAGCACTGTCGCATTATTCATGAAAAACAAGCTGGTTAAAAGAATTACCAAAAATGTATTAGTTAACGATGCTACTAGACCAGCAAAAATAAAACCAATATCTTTACGTTTAATAACTTTGACAATTAGTCCTGGTAACCAGCCGGCAATAATACTTGGCACAAGGGAAATTACTGGATTTTGAAAAATTAATAAGCTTACAATATCGCCCGGCTGTGTATATGCAACAAACAGCCGAGTTATTCCCCAAAAAAGACCGAATCCTAAACCAGCTTTTGAACCCATTAAACTACTGTAGATTGCAATAGTTAAAGGAATTGTTGTAATTGCTGGCAAAGCGGGAACTATTCTGATATAGCCAATATTTGGTACAAAAGTTTGCAATAAAAGCAGCGCTACAAAAACTGCAGTGATCGTTAGACGCGCCGTTTCTTTTCTTCTCATATTTTTTCTCATCCTTCTCAAAATAATATCTATTTTACCAAAATTATAGATATTAACCAGCAGTTTGCTCGTTAAGAAATGATTTCCATTTATTTTTTAGGTGTTCAAAATCAAAAAGTTTTGCATGTTCATAGGCAGCTGAGGACATCAAAGCTAATTGTTGAGGATTAGAGAGCAGATTATCAATTTTTTCATATAATTCTTTTTGATCATCAGCTGGTACTAACATCCCCGTTTTCCCATCTTCAATTATTTCAGCTGGACCGTAATTAATGTCATAACTAACTACAGGGCAGCCCTGACTTTGTGCTTCTAAGACCGCCATTGCGAAGCCTTCATTTTTACTGGTTAAAACTTCAAGTTGAGCAGTTTCATAAATTGCATCGAGATTGTCTGTAAAACCACAAAAATCAACATATGAACTGGCATTCTTTTCAGCTACAAGTTTATTTAAGGCAGCTGCTTCTTTTTTATCGGTATTGTTTCCATAAATTGCTAAACAAATATTCTTATATTTTTCATGCAATTTAATGACAGTATTAATCAAATGACCTAATTGCTTAATTGCATCAATTCGGGCAACTGCAATTATTTGATTAACTTTTCGATGATTAAACGGAACTGGCGACTGCGTTTTAACAAAAGTTACAGGAATTGCATAAGATGCGTTAGTATCAAAGACAGAACTAACATCCGCTGCTTCTTTTTTGGTTGATGAAATAATCCCTTTAACACGATCATTATTAAGTAAAATTTTGATCGGTTCATAAACTGAATAAATCGGCTCAGTTAGATCACCTGAAGGCGTCAATGCGGAATGTAAAACCACAAAAGACTTAACATCACGTTTCATCTTTTCAATAGCGGGCAAAACTTGCGTACAGCGATCGCAATAAAAAACGCAGTCAGGATCATTAGCAGCAATTTTATCCAAAAAATAAGCTTGAAAATCTGCTAGGCGATCAAAACGTAATTTTTTACCAGTATCATTTAATTCGATTAAAGTTAATAAAGCAGTATTTTGATTACTTTGACAGAAATATTCTTTGATAATTGCTTGCCCCTGCTCATTAACAAATTCTCTTATCATTAAATGAGCTTGATCATCAAAATATTCAGTGTAATCAAGCTGATTATAACGATAGAATTCTCTTTTGACAGTGAAACCATATTGATCTAAATAATCAACAAAATAAAGGCGGTCTTGATAAAGATTAGCTTTGATAACTGCCTTCTCACCTAAAAAAGCTGTATTATCTTTGACAGTTAATCCATCTTGATCGATAATTTGATCTAATAGTCTTTGAGTATTAATTATTCTTTTTTCCGGTAAATTTTGAAAGTATTGAAAAATGTTAATTACTCGACCCTGAGTATTTAACTTATTTTGCACTTCTTCAACAAAGTCATTTTTTTCTATTTCAATAATTTTACTTGGAACATTCAAGCTATCAAAAATTTTCATTCTTTTAACTTGTGCAAGTTCAATCGCCGAAGTATTTATATCTTCTCTGGTTGAAATAAAATATTGCATTTTTTCACCCTTAATTATTTACTAGACAAATAATAAAAATTGCAGTTACCACACAAAACAAGGATATTAGTGCAGCTTGATTATTATTTTTCATTTAAATTCCCTATTTTATCTATAATAAACAAAAACAGTGGTCAAATGGTAGTCATTTTTAATATACAAAAAAAGCAATGCTGTGAAGCATTGCTACGTTAATGATCCGGGTGAGATTCGAACCCACGACCCACAGTTTAGAAGACTGTTGCTCTATCCAGCTGAGCTACCAGACCATGTATGTTTGTGTCCTCAACAGAACAATAACTATTATATGAAAAAAGAATTTAAAATTCAAGAACTATTTTAAAACTTTATTTTTCTACTAGAATAAAACATATGGAGGCAATTACTATGATTAAATTTTACGGTTACAAAAAATGTTCTACTTCTAACAAAGCACAAAAATGGCTTGATCAACATCAAGTTCAATACACTTTTCAAGATCTTATCCAAAATCCCCCAACTAAAGAAGAATTTGTTAATTGGCTAACTGCCTATCAAGATCGCGGAATTAAATACTTTTTCAATACTCACGGTCAACATTACCGTGAGCAAAATCTAAAAACAAAAATCAATACAATGACAATTGATGAAGCTGCGACTTTATTGTCACAAGATGGTAAATTGATCAAACGTCCTTTAGTTGTCGATGGCAAAAAATTAACCTGTGGTTTCAAAGAAGAGATTTTTCAAAATACTTGGTTATAATTTTATTACTATTTAGTCTTTTTTATTTCTAATCAAACTAGAAACTAGTAAACTAGAACTAATCTATCACGCTAAAAAGGAGTGGCTAAAATGAAATATAACCAATATGCATATGTAGAGGAAAATCCTTCTAAACAAATTGAAGAACTTCTTAATATCAATTTTTTACCCAAAAATTACCAAAGCTGGTCTTTTAGTGATCTTTTAGCTAAGTTAATCGAAACTATCATTGTTGAAGCAAAAACAGACGAGGCTAAGAAAGCTAAATTAGCAGAATTTGCTGTATCAAAAGATGAAACGCTTCAAGATTTCTTAGATAAAAAGCGCACGGAAATTGGAACTAATCAATTTTATAATGTTTGTTTACAATTACTCGGTTACCACGCTTATTACGATTATCAACTAGATGATCCAACAGCATTTATGCAAAAACAAGCACTTCCGATTGTTAAGGATATTAACAACAATGAGCAACTTATCAAAGCTTTTTATCGGTTATTAAATACTCGTTCTAAAAACGGACAAATTTTGCTTGATGTAATGGCTGGTAAAGGTTACTTTACTCAATTTTGGGGTCAAAATAAATTTATTTTCTTCAATGGAAAATCTTTGCCTGTCTTTAACACTGAAAAAGTTATCCGGGAAGTGGTTTACGTTGAAACTGACTTAGACACTGATAAGGATGGCAAAAGTGATTTAATTCAAGTAACTATTTTTAGACCACTCGAAACAAACAAAGGCTTAAAGGTTCCTGCATTATATACTGCTAGTCCCTACTTTGGCGGCATCATTGCTAATGAAAAACGTAATCATTCAGTGGATGAAAATTTAAGTGATGCAACAAGTTGGACGAATCCTCAATATGAAGCTTCTCCTGCTGTTAAAGCTCAAAAACCAGGAACCGAAAATCAGCCTGCTAGTGAAGAAGCAGTTCATAAGTCTTCTTATCCATTAAATGAATATATGTTAGCTCGTGGTTTTGCTAGTGTTTTCGCTGGTGGTATTGGAACGCGCGGTAGTGATGGCTTAAGAATTACTGGTGCTCCTGAGGAAACTGAATCTGCTAAAGAAGTCATTGAATGGCTTCATGGCGATCGGATTGCATATACTGATCGGACTAAAAAGCATGAAACAAAAGCCACTTGGTGTAACGGCAATATCGGAATGACTGGTAGATCATACTTAGGCACATTGCAAATTGCTGTCGCAACGACTGGTGTCGCTGGACTTAAGACCGTTGTTTCTGAAGCTGCAATTTCTTCTTGGTATGACTATTATCGTGAACATGGTTTGGTTATCGCCCCTGAAGCATGTCAAGGTGAAGACTTAGATCTTTTAGCTGAAACTTGTCAATCAAATTTATGGGATGCAGGTTCACAAATTAAGATCAGGCCTAAATATGAAGCAATGCAAAAACATTTGCTTTCTCATGAAGATCGAGAAACCGGCCAATATTCTGACTTTTGGGAAGCAAGAAATTATCGTCACCATACAGATGGCATCAAGTGTTCTTGGATTAGTGTTCATGGACTTAATGATTGGAATGTCAAACCTAAGAATGTCTACAAAGTATGGCAAAAGGTAAAGAAATTACCAATTAAGCACCACCTCTTTTTGCATCAAGGACCACACTATAATATGAACAACTTAGTTTCGATTGATTTTTCTGATCTTATGAATCTCTGGTTCGTTCATGAATTACTTGAAGTTGACAATCATGCAGATAAGCAATGGCCAACCGTTATGATTCAAGATAACCTTTTTGCAGACAAGTGGCATGAAGAAGATGACTGGGCAGATAGCCTAGGCCAAAAAGTAACATATTATCCAACGAGTGAGCACGAACTTCTTAAAAACGGTGATAGCAAGGAAAAACTAAGTTTTGTCGACGTTGGTGGACAAGAATTTAAGAAGGCTAAAATTTCCGAAAGTGACTGGCAATACAAATTTATCTGTGGCGAAGAAAAATGGGCTAAACCGAGCTTACGCTTTACTACTGATGAATTTATTCATCCGGTAACAATTGTTGGTCGTCCCGAAGTTAAAGTTCGCGTTGCTGCATCCCTTGCCAAAGGCCAACTATCTGTTGCCTTGGTTGAATTAGCCGATCGCAAACGTTTAACGGCTACTCCAAAATTCTTAATGCGTGGTGGACAAGAACTAGGTTATCGTTTTGGAACTGATACCTTGCAAGAATTTATGCCTAACAAACTCACTAAAGCAAAATTGATCACTAAAGCTCACATGAATCTTCAAAATTATCAAGATATGAAGAAACCTGTTAAGATTGACGCAAACCAATTTGTCGATTTGGACTTCCAGCTGCAACCAACTTATTATCGTATTCCTGCTGGTGCTAAATTAGCATTAATCATTTATTCTACTGATCAAGCAATGACTAAACGTCCACTAGAAGCGGAAACTTACACAGTTGACTTAGCTAATACGGAAATTAGTTTTTGGAAAAAATAATTAAATACTTAGATACTTAAAAAATAGAGTTTGGAAACTAACTGTCCAAACTCTATTTTTATCTAATTTTTAGATATTTACTTGGCACATGATCACATAACCAGACCTCATCATTCCCCACATAAAATTTTATGCCATCGGCAAACGCTTTTTTAGCATCAATGAGTAAAATCACCGGATTTGGATCTCTTCTTTTCCCGACAGATTCTGCCATCTCAATATCTGTCGATAAATGAACATATTGCCGCGACATTGGCAAAAGTCCTTCTTCTAAAATACTTTTTAAAAAGCGGTGAGCTGTTCCATGGTATAAAACATCTGGCGGCTGTGCTTCTTTTCTTTTTATAATGCCTGGAATCGAATGACCATATAATGCACAAATTTTACCATTTTTAATCTCAAAACGTTCTTTTTTACTATCATGCATGATTTCTCTGATTCTCATTTCAGTTAATTTTGGCTTAAAATGATGCATTTGATTCATTGCTAACAAAAATTTATCTAAATCGACAAAACCATATTCATCTAACTTTAGACCATACTTTTGTGGATTATGCCGCAAACAATAGGACATTTTTTTGCTAATGAAAGTATTACTGCGAATCTTATCCATCATTATCTCCTTTCTTCTAAGAGGTTCATCTGCTTTTGTCTCCTTAAAAAATGCTAGTATATAAATAGAAGAAACTACTAAAGAGAATTAAACAAATGATTAAAAAAGCAAACCAAATTCTAAATCGACCATTTAAATCTAAACTATCAAGTATATTGCTCCACGGAATTGCGGTAGGATTAGTAATTGGACTAATTGTCAGTGTCTTTCGCTGAATCATTGATCAAACAATGCAAATTCTATATTTTATTTATCCGCAAATGGCGCACAATACACTTTTAATTATTCCATATGTTCTATTCATAATTATTATCTCACTTATTCTAGGAAAAATAATCGGACCATTCATTGGTAATTTAATTTGCTACGGTGTGCCACAGATAGAAGCTATTTTCTTAAATAAGGATAAAATGTATTGGTGGGCTATTTTATAGCGTAAATTTGTCGGTGGTCTACTATCTATCTGTCCTGGATTAATGCTTGGACATGAAGGTCCGTGTATTGAAATGGATGCAATGGTTGGACAAGGCTTAGCTCAAGATTTTTATCATGGAGATATGGCAGCTTATTTTGGAGCAATTGAATAAGCACCATTTACTGCTATCATCTTAATTACTGAGATGGTCGGTAGTGTTGAACAAGTATTACCAATGATTATTGCAACCTTTGTTTCTTATTATGTCCTTGATTTACTTGGCGGGCGTCCAATCTACGAAGCTTTACGCTTGCAAATGCCATTTAAAAAAGAATCTGATAATTAATATTAAGAATCAAATAAATACAAAAAAACAATCTAGTATTAAATCTAGATTGTTTTTTTGCTATCTTATAAAGTATTTGCTACTTTTACGTAGTATTTTCCTACTTTGAAGTAAGTCTTTTTCTTGATCTTGTATTTGTCACCATTATTTTCAGCTAAGATATATTTTCCTTTTCTTAGGATCTTACTACCTTTAACTCTTTTACCTTTTTCATTATAAACAAAAGCATTGTGAGTAAGTTTAACTTTCTTTGCTTTTTGTTTTCTAGTATTGGCAACCTTTACAAATTGATTTTCACCAACTTTATAGAAGACTTTGCCATTGATGACAAATTTATCAGCGTTGTTGTAAGCTTTGATCCACTTGCCCTTCTTTAATACTTCTGGCTTGCCATGCTTTTTAACTACATGACCCTTTTGATCATAAACAAAGGCATTGTGTGTCAATTGCACTCTCTTGGCTGCTTGTAAAACGGTATTAGCAACTTTTACAAATTGATTTTTACCAATTTGATAGAACTTACGGCCGTTGACAACAAATTCCTTACCATTTTCTAAAGCAACAATTTGTTGACCCTTCTTCAAAGTTAATTGAAGAGAAGTATCTTTATCTAAAACGGGAGTACCATTTTGATCATATACATATGCATTATGTAATAATTCAAGACTCTTACCAGTTAATACCTCTGGTTTAAGTTGAACGTTAGTTTCAGTATTTGTATCTGATTCCGTTACTGAATCAACATCAACGGGAGCAAGGTAATTTGGATCGTAGTGAACAGTTAATTTCTTTTCAACTACATTACCAACTTGATCAACAACATTAACTGTGTAGACATGTGTGCTTGGCTGATCATTATTATCATTCAAGTTTTCTTCTTGAACAAATTTATGACTACCATATGGATTGGTTAATTCTGTATCCGTATTCAATCCTTCTACACGGTTATAACCAGAGTTTGCAAATTCACGATAGATGTTATTACCATTGACGTATAATCTGTAACCATCCAAATTATCATTAACTTCCCCAGATAAAACAAATTTTGGATCATTTGTCCATAATTCAAGTTCATTCCCGTTTACTTGTTGAACTTCAAGACTTGGAGCCACTGTATCCAAGATTAAGTTCAAAGTACCGCGAACTGTTTTACCATCTTTTGTCTTATATAAGTAAGCAATTGGACGTTGACCAGTTTCTTCAGCAGTAACTGCAAAGCTAAATTTACCATCTGCCCCTAATTTAACTTGGTTTTGGACAGCATTTTCATCAGATGAATCACCTAAAACAGTTAAACTTTCAACATTACCATCAACTTGACCAGTTACAGTAAATTTCTTAGTTGCAGTATCGTAGTAACCCTTAGCTACAGCATTTTGACCAAAACGAGTAGTATCATTATCGTTCATGTAATCAAAATGAATGTCTGGGTTTGGATCCGTTCTAGTGGTTAAATCGGCAGGTGCATGACCTGGGTAAGCACCTGGACCAAACGCACTATTATCTGCGACTTCGTCTTTTACATTAACACCTAACTGATCACGATTTGTAAATACTTGTCTATCACTAGCATCACTCTCGTAGTAAACACTAATGACTCCATTTTGATCAGTTACTTGCTTATCGCTATATGAAGGGCCATCAACTTCTGTCCAGCCTGTTAAAAGTGCACTTACGTAAATTCCTGTTGCGGGATCTTTATTAATGTGTACATGGAAAGTTGCAACTCCATCTTTAACGACACCTTCATAAACTTTACCAGTCCAGTAGTCTTTAGCATAAGCTTTAACATGATTGCCCTTAGGTACAGCTGCTTGAACTACTGCATCATCTGGATGTTTAGTCTTAACTGAGTTAATGGTTACACCAAAGTTGCCACTAAAAGTATCAGCAGTTTGCCAATTGAAGAATGCCTTTGGCGTTACTGTAGTAAAGTCTTTAACTACGTCCTTACCAGCAGCATCTGAACTAAAGACTAGGTCAGTTGCATCAGCACTTACAGGA
>JAHLFT010000033.1 GCA_018883635.1 Candidatus Lactobacillus pullistercoris | reverse complement strand
GTGTGGGTCCAAGTTTGCGTAACGACGGTCATGTGCTTGACTGAATTCATTGTCATCATCAATAGCTGGTGGCAAAACATCGTATGAACGACGCCAAATGTGAACTTGTTCGTCACCGTACTTTTCAGCAGTCTTCTTCTTGTTCAAACCTTGAAGAGCACCGTAGTGACGTTCGTTAAGTCTCCAGGTCTTCATTTCTGGAATCCAAAGTTGGCCACTTTCTTCAAGTGCGTAGTGCAAAGTCTTGATAGCACGAGTTAATAATGAAGTGTAAGCTTGGTCGAATTCAAGACCATGTTCCTTGATTAAACGACCAGCCTTCTTAGCTTCTTCAACACCTTTTTCTGAAAGGTTTACATCAACCCAACCAGTAAATTGGTTAGAAAGGTTCCATTCACTTTGTCCATGACGGATCAATACTAATTTTGACATGAAATATCTCCTTTGAAATTCAATGTTTCAATAGATATTTTACACGCTTAAATAAAAAAATCATAGGAATTCCGCAAAAAAAAGCTTAATAAAGACATAAATATTCTCGTGTTAAAATAAGAGAGTGTTTTAAGAGTTGTCAATATAAAGGAAAGTATTAATATGAAGAAAAAAAGTTTATTTAGTTTATTATTTTTAGCATTATTAACTATTTTCGTCAGTGCATGCAGTAAAAATTCGGTGCAAAAAAATAATTTACCAAGTCCACAAGTAATTTTGTCAAAAGCGCAAAACACCAAATTTAAATCTCTTCACGCAACTTGGCTTCAAACTGCCACTTCTGGACAAACTTTACAAAAAGCCGAAGCTCGTTTTCAAAAGAAACCATTAACAATTTTCGCATATTTTACCACCAATTCTAACCACTATAAAATGTGGATGAATGATAAGCAAAATTACGTGCAAATGCAAGGAACTGCAAGCAATCACTGGTTCAAAACAAAAATGGGTAAAGCAAGTTCATATGCTCAATTGACTGATCAATTAGCACAATCCGCATTGATGACCTTCAGTTCAAATTCAGCTAAACTCTTTAAAGTTAGAAGAAGCAGTAATGGCTATCAATTAACTTATACAGGTAATAATAAGAAAATTTTTAACGAAATTATTCAAAATACGATGATCACTTCTGTTATCGGGATCGATACCAATAATATTAAGCCTGTAAAAATGGCAATTAGCCTTAATACCAATCAAAAATATGATTTAACCAAGCTCAATATTGATGTTACTTATAAAGAAAAAAAGGCGCCAAAACACATCAAGATGATCATTAATCAAATTAATGGCTTACCCAAGATGCAAATTCCAAGCAGTGTTACTAAGAGCGCAGTTGATTTAGGAAGTTTATCCCATTAAAATTAAGACAGCCTAATGTTCATATTATAAGAAAGAAGTTATCAAAAAATGAAATTAAATAAATTATGGTTTTTACCTATTTTATTAATGGGACTAATGCTTACCGGTTGCAGCAATAATAAAGAAAAAAAGGCTGCTCCTATTTTGACTAAGAGTCAGGTCATTAAAAAGTCGCAAAAGGCTTTCAAGAGTGGTCAAGTTATTCAATCAATCAAGTTATCTACCGATACTTCATCCCAAACAATAATCGCAAACACTGCTTTTGGTGGCAACAACGGCACAATTTTTCACATTAATAACCAAACTACTAATAAGGGTAAAACCCAAAGTTCTGAAGAATGGATTAATATGAACAATGTCTTTATCAACGGTGGCGGGAAATGGTACCGCGCTGACCTTGATACTTTAAGCGGACATACCTATGCTGAACTCGTTGATGCAATTATGAATAATAAAATCATTTCTGATCCTAGCTCAACTTTGACAAAGGCTTATAAAATGTCACGTAAAGGTCAAACTTACACTTTAACTGCAAAGATCAATGATAAAAAGATAATGAAAGATGCTTGCCAGCCGATTGCAAACACAGTTGGTCAATCTAAGAATCAGGAAGAAATCTTTAAGCGAATTTTGCAATACGGTAAATATCAAAATATGACTGTGAAAATGATCGTTAAAGATAATAAGTTAGTTAACTGCAATATCTTTACTGACTTAAAAGTTGGTAAATACATGACTGCTCGTTTTGGTCAAAGCTACGGCAACTTGGGTAGTCACGACTTTATGAAGGTTCCTGACAATGCACTTAATGCCAAGGAATTACCTACTAAGAAATAATTAATTGCTAAAACAAAAAATAACTTGGGATCGTAAATATTTCCCAGGTTATTTTTTTACTCTTTACCAATATTTCTTCAAAGGATCATTATCGCGGCCATGCCGAGTTTGGGATAAATGCTCTTCTACAATTGTAGTTAATACCTCCGCTAATTTATCAATCTGCTCTACTGTCGCATATTCATAGCGACCATGATAATTTCCACCGCCATTAAATAAATTAGGAGTTGGAATTCCTTTTTGAGTAATAAAATTACCGTCAGTGCCTCCTCTAAAAGTTTGAATATTTGGCTTGATCCCCAATTTGCGATAGGCATCTAAAGCTAAATTGACTACATAAGGTTTATCCCTAATTACATTGTAAATATTTTCGTATTGTCGTCTCATCTTTAATTTGAAACGATCATTACCATATTTTTTATTTAATTCTTCTACTAAATCTCGTACTAACTGTTCTTTTTGTGTAAATTTATCCCAATCAAAATCGCGAATAATCAACGAAATATCAGCATGATCAACATTACTTGAAGTATTCACTACCATAAAGTAGCCATCATGGCCTTTCGAATTCTCAGGGACTTGATCTTTCGGCAGTCCATTTAAAAATTCATTCATCAGTGTCGTGGCGTTGACCATCAAGCCATAAGCTTCCCCCGGATGCACAACGGTCCCGCGAATATGAATTTGAACTTCGGTAGCATTAAAAGTTTCATATTCAAAATCCCCTGGACGACCATTTTCTAAGGTATAGGCTAATTCAACTCCAGGGAAATCCTTGGGATCAAATCTTTGACCGCCATAACCGATTTCTTCATCAGGGCCAAAACCAATATAGACATCACCGTGTTCTACTTCTGGATGTTCAGTTAAGTATTTTAGCATCCCTAAAATCCCGACAATACCGGCCTTATCATCTGTTCCTAAAAGAGTATGGCCATCTGATGTAATCAAAGTTTCACCTTTACAAGTAGCTAATGCTGGAAATTCTTTGGGATCAAGATAAATTCCTTCTTTTTCATCTAAAACCACTCTTTTTCCATCATAATTACGGTGAACTTGGGGTCTGATATTTTCCGCATTAAAATCTGCAGTATCAATATGAGAAAAGAAACCAATTGGCGTTACTTGATCAACCACGTTTTTCTTTAAATGTCCAATTGTAAAACCTGTTTCTTCATTATAATAAGCTTCTAAACCGATTTCTTTTAATTGCTCAGACAATTCTTTTCCCATCTTTACTTGATTAGGAGAAGAAGGAACCTGATCATGGTTTTCTTCATAAGAACGCGTATTTTGTTTAGCATAATGAATGAAAGTTTTTTCCAGAAAGTCTAAATCATAAAATGCCATTTTTATCTCCTTTTAGTTTGCAATATAAACATTCTTAAAGTCATAAGGAATTCCAACTGGATTGAAGGTCACGCCCTTAACTTTTGACTTAAGTAATTGCGGATTAGCTGTTTGAATAAGGGGAACGGTTGCTTGATCGTTCATCAAAATCTTTTCCGCCTTTACTAAACGTTGCCATCTTTGAACTGGTTTATTTCCATAATCATTCTCTGACTCATCTAATAGCTTATCATATTCTTTATTCTTCCAACCGCTAACATTGTATGAAGAATCTGATTCAAAGACATCTAAGAAATTAATTGGATCTCCCAAAATTGCCTTCCAAGTTTCGACTGTTACTTCAAAGTTTTTCGCATACTCTATTCCAGAATTATCGTGGTCAGAAACAGAAATAGCCGACTATAGTTACGAACATAACTTGAATACTTCGTATTCTAAGTTAGTTCTACACTATCTCGGCTATTTCTCGAGTAGTTTCTTCCCACTCACTCTTTATTTCTCACCTAAAATTTGCCGGATCTTATCAGCTGTTCTAAATTCACCTGAGAAGATAATTTCATCCCCCGGCTCAATCACAGTTGATCCATGCGGCAACAACCATTCATTTCCACGTCTAATTCGGCTGACCGTCATCTTATTAACAAAATCCCAATCCATCAACCGTTGACCAGTATAAGCTCGGTTTCTTACCACGACTGAATAAAGGACATTCTTAGTATCAGTGATAACTTGGTAAACAGCTGGTGATTCAATCAAAGCCCGCATCAATGCTGCACGAACATTAGTAAAGTTGAAGATTTCAATATCCTCTTCGTGCAAATCATGAATTGTCTTCGCATCTGGTTGACTCAAGCGAACAATTACCCGCTTCACACCTGCTTTTTTAGCCATCAAACCTAAACGATAATTCAATTTATCATTATGAAGGGCCGCAACAAAGATATCGACTGCAAAAGCACCCGCTTTGTCTAAATTATCTTGGTTTAGCTCATCAACTAAACTAAGATCTGCCCTACTCTTAAAGACATTGTAGTTATCTTTATCACTTGTAAAGACTTTAACCGAATACCATTTATCATGTAAATCATGAATTACGGGCATAGTGAAAGTATTGGCACCAATCATCGTTACTCTTTGCTTAATTCGATCTTCCGGACTAAGTTTAAAGCTGGAATTAAAGATAATTGGGCTGACGATACAGACAATGACCGCTGCCAAAATAAAGACGTCAGATTGCACGCTGCTAATAACCTTTAAGCGGCGAGCAACTTCAAGTGTTGGCAAGACAATCGTAATTGTTGTTGCAGTCAAAAAGGTCCCAGCAAAAGCGTTTCGTTTATCAAATTTTCTCATATAAACAGCGACAACCGGAAGTTTTGCCAAGAATAAGAAGATGATCAAAATTGGCAAAAGCATCAAAGCCTCTGGATGATTAAAGACTGAGCGCAAGTTTAACTTTACACCAGTCATAATGAAGAAAATCGGAATAAAGAAACCATAACCAATCGAAGTCAATTTTTCTTTAGTTGCTTCACTAGGTTCTAAAAGCTTCATAACCATCCCGGCTAAAAAGGCACCTAAAATATTTTCTGCACCGACAGTTTCCGCAACGGTTACTAAAGCAAAGATCAAGAAGAAAGCAAGCCGAATATCTAATTGTGTCGTCGCTTTTGTAACTTTAACAAACCAATTGTAAGGTTGATGGAAACGCCAAAGTAAAAAAATAGCAGCCGCAAATAAAAGGATGATCAGCCAAAGTCGTTCCGCATTGCCTCCATTGACAGAAGCATAAATAGTCAACAGTAAAAGCGGAATAACCTCGCCCATAACAGCCGTTAGCAAAATTGTTTGTCCAATCGGACGACCCAAAATATCCTTTTCTTTCAAAGTTGCAATTACTACTCCGAGAGCAACCGTCATAAAGATAATTGCGGCAAGAGCAAATTCACTGAAGAGTCCGCAAATTTTCAAGATATAAGCCAAAATCGCTGACATAATCACAATGCCGGCAAAAGCAAACGCCGCCGTCTTAAGCGGATCGACCATCTTTCCTGAATGACTGCGACCTTTTTGATTATTCTTTCTACTTAATAATTCAAAATCAATTTCCATCCCGGATAAAAACATCAATAGAATTACCCCAAGATTTGATAAAAAGCTCAAATTTTGAGTATTAGAAATTAAGTTGAAGCCGCTGACTCCCATAATAATTCCGACAATGATTTCGGCAACTGCTGTTGGAACGTTATTAACATTAAAGCGCGCCATAAAAATCGGAATTACTAACGCGAGTAAAACGACTAGAAATAGTGATAATTGTGACATTCTAAATCTTTTCTCCCCACACTAAATTACATCAATTATACAAAAAAAGCCGCTTTGACGCGACTAACTATCATTTTAAAAATTTTGAGCTTTTACAAATTGAGTTGGACTAATTGCGTAATACTTAATCCCCGCAATTTTTATTTGACCACCATAAGTTCTAACCAAACTATTTTTCATTAACTTAGTTTTGCCATCACTAGTGCCAACAGTATTGTAAATATAAGAATTATGACTTAACTTGCGTAAACGCCCATCGATATTGCTTGCTACAACATATTGATTCTTGCCGATGTGGTAATACTTACTCTTATTAATTGTCTTAGTATTAAGAATATCTACTGGAATTCCAGCCTTTAGCGTTGCCTTATTTCTAATTCGTCTACCCTTATTATTGTAAACGTAGGCATCATGCATAAGAATCTTTTGACCATCTTTCTTAGTCGGAGTTTGGACAACATTCTTGCTGAAGCTTTCCTTTTTCACCTTGACTGGCTTTTTCGGCTTAGCATCTTGCAAGTCATAATAATACTTGATTAGATCAAAGAATTGATCCATGTTGTAACCCCATTTGGCAAAATAACCAACAGGATCACCGTGGTCCGTTCCGCCTAAGAACTTAGAAACAGCAGCATGTGACCAAACCGTTCCTTTACCATTGTGAGTAGCATTAGTCGGCTTTAAGTGGTAACGATGTAAAATTTTGGCTGACCAAATTGCATCATTATTGATACTTTTAGCAAAATCGTTCCGGTTATTTTCTTCACATAATTCCACTTGAACAAAGCGATCATTAGCCATTGGACCAGCACCCCAGACACCATAATTAGGGGTCATCATTTGAATAACCTGATTATGATCGACAAATGCATGAACATAGGCATACATCTTATTCCATTCACGGTTAAAATAAATCGCTTCATTAGCAGCCGTAGCACCTGGATCAGCAGTTTCGTGAATAACGATACCTTCGGGTTCACCATGATTGCGGTACACAATTTTATTTTCAGTATAAAACTTGTTGTACTTAATATTATTCACAGCAAGCATTTTATATAAATACGTCACTCCCACGTATTTATTTTTTTTAGCTAAATCATTCATAGCTGCAGAGGCGGTGCGATTGGTAATATTTATACCAGTAAAAATAGCGGCGATTATTGCTATAGTGCTAAGAATACTGATAACCACTTTCTTTAGATTCAATTCAGTCTTCCCTCGTTTCTCTACATAACTTGAGAATCTATTTTAGATTTTATCTAACAAAATTAGCTACTTTAACATATTGATGAATACCAATCTTGTAGTACTTTTTGCCCATAATCTTTACAGGACTGCCGTAAGTAGCAAGAGAGTGATTCTTCTTATAGATTAAGTTATTATCGCGATTGCCGCTACCATTGTAAACATAAGCGTTGTGCTTCAATAAACGTAAAGTAGCATCTACATTGCCGGCAGCAATATAGGCCTTCTTGCTTACACGGTAAAACTTTCTGCCCTTAATTTTCTTAGTGCCGTAAGTCTTGATGACAGTATCTTCTTTTAAGGACTTAGCATGTTTGATGCGCTTGCCTTTTGAATTGTAAAGGTAAGCATTATGCATTAGGTTCTTGCTGACAACTTTACCCTTTGGTGCTTGCGAAATTGCTGCGGGGAAAGCTGAGTGTTTAGCAAACACTGAGCTGTTGACCCAGCCACGGCCAGCAATATGCATTCTCTTTGAACCATTATAATAGGTAATAGTTTTATCAACTGTCACCATTTGGTTCTTTTTAACTGAGCCAGACTTAGCTGAAACGCTGTGGTCGGTTGGCCAAGCATAAGTAGAAGCATTCTTTGCTACTTTATAACTTTTGGCTGCAGTTGAAATAACCGGGTCATATTTAGTTAAATCATAGCGAACAATTCTTTGATCAAGACTTTGATTATATTTATGATCAGTTGCATAAGTTCCAGTTAAAGCCTTAGTAGCTGCAGCTGGAGTCTTGGCATTTTCAATCCATGCACCTTGGTAGCGAAGTGGTTGCCAGGAAACTCCGAGACGCAGTTTTTTACCATTATCATCAAATGATGCTTCAAAAGAGTTATATTTCTTAAAAGCAGCATTAATATAGTAACTTTTACCTTTAGAATTTTCTTCACGAGTTCTAACGGTGTAAGTAGCACCAGTCCAAGTACTATCGGCCTTAATTCCGAATAAATTATTGGCGTGAGTAGCAAGAGTTGATTGACCCCAACCGGATTCAACGATAGCTTGGGCAATCATAACTGATGGATAAACACCGTATTTTTTAGCAGCTTTTTGAGCTTGACGAGCAGCTTTATTAAGGAAGTCACTCTCGACATTAGTTGCAGCTTTAACTGTGTGATTATGAACAGCTTTCGTCATTGGCAAACTGTTCACAGTAGAAACCGCAGTACTAGAGAGTATTGCTGCGGCAGCGAAACTAGTTAGAATTTTTTTCATGTGGTCTATTCCTCCTTAAAATGACACTTCTATTGTATCTGCTCTAACGCCCCTAAACAACTGAAAACACGGTTTTGCAATCAAAATATAATATTTCTCGTTCATTTTTTAACAAAGAATACTTTAAATACAGAGAACAAGAAAATTTGGATAGGATCTTTAAAAGAAAAATAATATACTTTCGTAAAATTTGAATTTTTTGCGTACTTAATAATAGAAACAATTTTTATTAAATAAACGGAGAAGATTCAATGCTGCTATATCACGGAAGTTATACTATAATTAAACGTCCACACTTATTAAAAAATCAAAGAATGCATGATTTCGGTGATGGCTTTTATTTACCAACTGATAAGGAACAAGCCAAAAAGTGGGCAAGAATTGTAACTAATCGTATTTCTAAATATCAAACAAATGCAACTCCTACTGTAAACATATATAATATAGATATAAAGAATCTAAGAAATTTGAAGATAAAAGTTTTTAAAAATAAGGATAAAGAGTGGTTAAACTTTATCACTAAAAATAGAATTTATGGTAGTCAAAAATTAAATTATGACATTATTATTGGCCCCGTAGCTGATGCTAGTCCTGGACCAATATTGAAAAAATATGCTGAATCAAAAATTTCATATATTATTGCTATCAAATATTTAAAAGCCAACAGGCTAACAAATCAATTTGCATTTAAATCAGAAAAAGCAATTAAATTATTAATTTTTCGAGGTGAAGAACATGCTTAAGAATTTTGATAAAGAGAATCAGGAATATGTTGATTATGTAATCGAAGATGTCACTCAAGCAATTGCTAAAAAATATAACTTGAATTTAACAACTGCACACGATTCTTTCCTTCATTCTCAAACCTATCAATTATTAATTAAAAATCCAAAATTGTACTGGCATGATAGTTCCGATTACTTCTATGATCTTTGGCAAAACGAGCAAAAGTATGGTCATCCGATTCCTTCATTTTTGCTTGAACTAGAAGGAAAGATATAAATTCTTGAAAATTACTTTTATCTCTTTTTCTCTGTATAATTGTAAAAGAAAAGGAGCTAGTGACTGCTACTCACTAACTCCAATCGTAACTTAGAATGACTGGATTGTTCGGCTAACCCTTGTGGTTAGCTTTTTTTGTTATTGCATAAGCAATTGCTGTACTCAGTGAATTACCCGTACTTTTAACAACATTAGCTAATTTACGATAAGAAACTTCGTGCATCACTGTTTGTGAAATTTTGTTGATTAATAATGATAATGACTTTCTTCTCACCTCGTTAAGTCTGCTTAACAAAAAGGCAAGTATTTCAAATCAAGTATTATATATTTCATACAAATTTTCTGACTTAATTTGTTTTTTTGATTAAGTTACGCTAAATATATTCTGCTTCATACATTTTATCTGTATGAAATGTTATAATAACCTCAATGAGGTGTTTCAGATGATATCACAAACTAAAAACATAAATAGTAGTAGACTATACTTTTTAAAAATGAATATTTACAACCATCCCCTTCTTGAAGATGGAATAGAATTTTCTTTAATAAATGACTCGCGAATCACGCCGAATACTTCAGCAAGATTAACCCATTTAATTGGAAGCTTGTGGATCAATAATCTTGTTACACTTGTCGGTAAAAACGCTACAGGTAAGACTACAATTATGAAATTAATTATTGGTCTAATTCAAAATGTCGTTGCAGGGAATTCAATTGAACACTCTGAGTTAAATGATGTCTTAATCGGTAAAAATCCTATAAAAATTAATGCATATTTTTATGGAACAGATAACTTCATTTATAAAGACGAATTAACTTACAACTTTAATAGTGATTTGCATAGTTGGTACATCGAAGATGAAAAGATTTATCAAAGAAAAGTTTCATCTTCCATGTCTAAAAATAAAATGTTTACTTTTTCTAATACAAAAGAAATTTTAAATCGTAAAACTTTAAATGCAGTGGCAGCTTCAATCTTATCTTCGGACGATTCTATTTTTAAATCGGTTATCAACAAGGAACATTATTATATCCAGGAACCTTTTAATACCTTGTTCTACACAAATTTCAATGCTTTAACATATATTCAAGAAAATGTTCCAACCGAGATATTAACATTTTTAGATCCTAGCATTGATTATTTAAAAATCGACTCTAATACTGATGAAAACAATAAAGATATTTACCGGTTAAAATTTAAAAATAATAATACTGAAATTGTTGAAAATAGTTTTACTAACATTACTAAATATCTTTCTTCTGGAACTGCTAAAGGAATTACTTTATATGGTATGGTAATGACTGCACTTAAAAAAGGCGGGATTATCTTTATTGATGAAATTGAAAATCATTTTAATCATGCAATAGTTGATACTTTTATCGATTATTTTACTGATAATAAAATAAACATTAACCATGCAACTCTAATCTTTAGTACACACTATACTGAAATTTTGGATAAGATTGAACGTACTGATGAGGAATATATTACCAGACGTAATGAAAAAATTAGCTTGTTAAGATATTCTCAAAGTAAAGTAAGAAGTGATTTAAATAAAGCTGAAGTCTTTGTTTCAGATTATTTAGGCGGAACCGCTCCAGAATACGATGCATATATTGCACTAAAAAAAGCAACAAAAAGGTGGGTAACAAAACATCATGAATAATAATCTGATTGCAATTATTGTTGAAGGCCAAACTGAACTCGCTATCATGACTTTGTTGCTAGAAAAAAATGCCCTCATTTATGATGAAGATGATTTATTAAATGGTGAAATAATCACAACTCGAAAAGGAAATAATTTTGCTAAAAGATATTTAAACAAAGGATTTGGATCAAGAAAAATAAAAATATTAAGGATTCTCGATTCAAAGAATGAAAATTTCAAGCTTCCTTTAGTCTATCGAAAAAAGATTTCAGAAGTTAAAAATCTACGTACACGTCCAGAAATAGAAATTCTAGATATTATTTATCATGATGATTATCAAAAGTATACTAATAACTATAAAAGTAAACTAAAACCTAGCGAATACGTAAAACAATATTATTCTGACTTAAAGAAGGTTAAATCATATAAAGATAATTATGATTTTTGGAACCAACATTTCGATAAACTTATCACTGTGCTGAAACAATATAAACAATATCATCCTGATGAGGGATGTATTGCTGATATATTAAAGTAAAAATGCCCTCCACTAGGAGAGCATTTTATTTTTCTACACTATGTACTTTCAACCAATCTGCTGCAAATTTCATAACCTCTTCTGTATCATCACTATTAGTAACGTACAAAATAAATTTTAAACCTTCATCGTCAGAGAAATTAACATGATAACCATTTCTTTCTAGAAAAAATGTAGTTGCAACGATTGCTGTTCTTTTATTTCCATCTACAAAAAGATGTTTTTTAGTTAATTTTTGCAAAATAAAGGCTGCTTTTAACCAGATAGTAGGATAAAGTTCACGTCCAAATAATACCCGTTTAGGTTGTCCTGTAATTATATCTAGTCCTTCTGTATTCTGAACACCGATAAATTCCTTGTCAGTCTTTCCAATTACGTGTTTATTAATTGCGATTAAAGTTAGCTTATTAAGATAATACATTTATTTATCTTCCAATTCTTTCATTAGGTCACCATGTTCTTGATAGAAATTATCTATAAATGTATCTAATGAAGGATCAACTGTCTCAAGCTTTTTAAAAGTGATTTTGTCGCCATTTGGATCAATAATTTTTTCAAAGACTGTATTTTGATCAGCATTTAATGCTTTTTTGTCTTTGCTCGTAACTCTAAAACTCCAAGAATTACC
>JAHLFT010000032.1 GCA_018883635.1 Candidatus Lactobacillus pullistercoris | reverse complement strand
ATTTATGCCCTGATTATCAATGATCAACCATATGATTACAACGTAGCCACACATAATCAAAAGGGCTTTAGTCGTAATTAATTGATCAAGTACATTATAACGCTAGGCCCAAAAATCAGATATGGATCTGGGCTTATTTGTCGTGTCTAACTAAAAAAATAAATCGCCACTAAAAGATGTTTAAGTTGAAATTTAAACAAAAAATGAAGCCAAACTTCTTATTATGCTTGACTTTACGTAGAAAAAGCCCCAGATGAAAATCTGGGACTAGCTCAACCTTCAAAAAATTGAGCAATAAAAAACCTCTCGCTGATAGAAAAGGCTGTCATTACGAGGGGTATGATCTAGGTATTATTAGACACTTTATTTATTACTTTGATCTTTAACAATAGATCTCATCTTATATGCACCGATTAAGAATGAGAATGGCCATACAACAAAATTAACCATAGTATCTAACAAAGGAGCTACCACTGTATGCATAAGAAATACACTTATTTCCATTCCCCATTTGTCGCCCCTAGCACGTGCTTTAAGCTCTGCTTGAGATTCCTGTCTCCAATTTAATCCAAAATTAAATGTAGTTGCAGTTCTAGTGCGAGTAGGTCTTTTAGAATAAACACCATATTGTGAACCATACTTTCTTTGAATATCTGCTGTTTCGGAAACATTGGTTGGTGTACCGTTACCTGTACTTCTGTATACATCATAATTGTTACCGTATTTTGCCTTAATATTTTGTCTAACACTATATGGCACATTGGTTGGCGTAACTTCCGGATCTTCAACCTCAGTTGTACTAGTTGATATATCAAAATCCGGCGTTGCTTGTGGACCTCTACTTAAAGTATCACGGTATATCTCTTCACCACTTTCAGTCATATCTTGAAATACTGGCTTATCTATTCCTTGAATTGGCAATCTGACTTTAGCCCATGGGAAGAATCTACTATTAACATAAGTCAAAAGACATAAGACTATTGTGATAACAATTGCTTCAAATATATTAGCTATTATTGCACCTAAACTACCAAGACCGGCATAATCATAGGTAATAAGAATGTAAAATTCACAAATGACTACGAGTACCCATAAAATAGTTGTCAATCTTGCATACTGGTATTTTCTTAAACTACCAGCGATTTTCCAAGCCTTTTTATAATAATTAATCATCTTCTATATCTACCTCACTTAAAAACGCAAACTCATTCTTATTATAAACTTAACAGTTTCGTTGTCTAGTTTATTGTCATATTTGCACAAAATTAATGCATTTTAGTAGTTATAATAAGAATACTAGCCATCAGAAAGGAGCCAACCATGACAAGTAAAGACATCAAAAAATTAGAGCAAGCAGATCAATTAATGTTTAACCTTACTAATAGTAGTAATCCTAAGGAAGATATTTTAAAAGTAGGTCAACTGCTAAAAGAAGCCGGAATATTGGACGACGCCAGCAATCTACAAACTATTGTTGATACCTACAATCAAAACGCCCAGGATGAAATCAAAAATGCTATCAGAAAAAAGATGGAAGCGACCGTGGAATTCCATCCCGCAATCCTTACCCAGTACCTCCACGACGAAGATGACATGATTGTTGATATCGCCCAGGATTGTTTAACCAATTTCAACAAATACGGTCAAATCGTAATGCGTTTCGACGATAAAAAAGCGGCTTGGAAAGCCGAAAAAAGTGGCGAAGAATATCTTCAAACTTTCCACGAACTTGATGAAAAGCGCCACAGAATTCATAACGATTGTATCGATAGTATCGTGGTGATCAATCGCTTGAGCAGTCGTGACGGCTCCGCTACAACTTACGCCACTTGGGATAATCCAAGCATCAAAGAAATAAAACAAATGCCACGTAGCGATATCGGCAATGCCATCATCGAACAATATCTCGATGAGTTAATTCAAAATGATCAAAAGGTTTTGAAGTAAATCGCTGATTAATTTTATATCCATGCAAAAAGCATCCCCAAACAGGATGCTTTTTCTACTTCTATCTCAAATATTACAGATGCTTCAAATCCTCATTCAATTCATCTTTATCAAATTCATCAAGATCAATCTTTTCTCCACCTGTCCAATCAAGCAGCTCGGGATCCATCTCGTCTTCAGGGGTATTGTAGTAATCTTCCAAGCTCCAAACACCGCCGATATCATCAATGATTCCTAAGCCCTTACCTGAAATAATGTGTGGATATTTAGGTGGCTCCTTAGTGGTATCAATTTTCTTGATATTAACTTCAAACTCCCAGCCATCTCCATAATCGTATGATAGCAGCAGCTTATCGCCCACATTAAAAGCGGAAACCTTTGCTTCTTCAGAATTAACAGAGTCACGTGGGTCCCATTCACTCATCGCATCAATATTCCGTTGATGTTCATACCGGACATCCGTTTCAGGATTGTAAAGATCATACATATGATCCCAATCCACGTTAAACATATAAAGAATTGCTCGTTCAAGTGTTTCAACTGAACTATTTCCACTAATGATAAAACGCCGCCAAATCGAAGGTCTAAAGCCTCTCAGTTTCGTACGGATCTCATAAGTTGCAAAATTACGCTCTTTATTTTCCGTCGGAACATTTTTAGACTTAGGTCTTTTCGGCATAATATCAACCAAATCCAGCATTTCGGTAATCATTTTTGCAACTTCAGGTGGAGTTTCTCTAGCCCGAGCTATTTTACGAAACTTATCAGGATTATCCATTTTAATTTTGAAACAAGATTTTGTTTTTGCAAGTGGCTTTTGGTATTTAGAAAAAATGCCTCAATTCAAATTACTATTACTAAACAAAAATCCCCGGAATTCATATTGAATTTCGAGGATTAATATTATTTAAATCTCTTCTCTTATGCTGCAGCAGCGGCAGCGTCATTCTTCATTTCATTACGTTCTGCTACTCTAAAGAATGGTAAGTAAATGAAAATACCGATGACGATCAACAAACATTCGAAAATAACATTTCTCCAATCCATTGAGCTGATGTATGCCTGGAAAAAGAATGGAGTAAATGATGGATCTACAATATATCCCATTCCAATCCAATGACAGCTCTCGGCTACATAAGTCAAGATAATGTTAATAATAGGAGCTATTAAAAATGGAATGCCTAAAATTGGATTAAAACAGATTGGTGTACCAAAGATAATTGGCTCATTAATACTGCATATTCCTGGGATAAATGAAAGACGTCCTAAAGCACGATACTTTTCCACTTTACTACTCATCATCAAAAGACATAAAGCTAAAGAGTTACCTGAACCGCCTAAAACAGCAATTCTAAACATTTGTAAATTCATCAAATTCGTTGGAGCCAAACCTTTAGCAACCAGAGCAGCATTTGCACCTGTTGCTGCAACACCTGTAGCAAATACAATTGGGAAAATAACATTGCTACCATTTACTCCGATTAGCCAAAGCAAATTACCTAGAGTCACAATCAAAATATAACCCCAGAGACTGTTAGCCAAAAATGTAGCTGGTGTTAAACATTTCATAATAAAATTAGTAAAGTCTGTATGAGTCACACCAACTAAGATTAGATTAACACCATAAAAGATGAAAATATTTGCAAGTAATGGAATTAGTGAATTGATGAAATTGGCTACCATTGGGGGAATAGAATCTGGAAGCTTTATTTTCAATTTACTCTTTTCAACTAATCTATTAATTTCAACCGTAAGTAATCCAATGATAATTGCAACAAATAAACCATTTGTACCTAAGTTGCTAATATCAATTTTATTATTCTTATCAACTGTGGTAGCTACCATTAAAAAAGTAACTAACGAAATCATACCATCCGTTGCAGGATGAAATCTTTGATATCTTTTGCTTAACTCATACGCAATACCAAATGCACCGATCATCCCAAACATCCCCATTGTCATGTTATATGGAACGGTTATTTGGGAATAATGGGCTACAGCCCAGTATTTCCACCCTGCAATCCATTTTATAAAGAAGTTGGCAGTTGCAGGATTATACTTATCCAGTACAATTGGTGGATTAGCTACAATTAAAAAGAAAGATCCAATTACCAAAAATGGTAATCCGAAAAGCATACCATTTGAAATTGCTTGTAAATGTTTTTCATTTCCAAGTTTCTGTCCAATAGGTACTAGAATTTTATCTAACCTAGTCATTAGTGATTCTTTTTTAGCAATAGTTTTAGCCATCAGAGCTCTCCTATTTTTCTTTACTAAGAAATGATTATATTTGATATGGATTGAACTTGAATGCATTAGGAATTACTTTATTTTCATCCCAATTCTTGCGAATCTTGTAATATTCATCCCAGTAATTATTATCAACTTTTAATTGTGGTGTAACCTTTGAGTCAACTTCGAGGAAGTGCATACTACCTCTACCCATCTTCTTACCACGGGTAGTGTGTTTGTCCAAGGCGTAATCTGGAATCGTAGGAACATAGCCTAATGCAAAGTTTTTGATTATAATGTTCTTAAGCAAATCTGATGAACGATCTTTAGTTGATTCGCATAAGTAACGAATGGCATGAACGAACATCATAGCACGATCTGGTTCATTGTAACTAAAGTTTTGACGCATTTGATTCAAGCTATTAATAAGAATTGGTGCTTGAGGATTACCCATACCAATGTCTTCAACTGAAATAGCTTGTAAACGGCGCCATAATTTTTCTTCCATTTGTGGTGAAGAAATATACATCTCATACGCAAATTCACAAGCTGCTCTTTCTTTACCTTTTCTAATGGATTTTTGCAGTGCTGAAATTACTTCATCAGCAGCTAAACCATTGCGAGTTCTAGTTCTAGCCCATGGATCAGCTAAAAATTCTTTATCTCTATTTTGTGGTACTTCGTTCTTCTTAATATCTTTTTCTGACATAATGAGTTCTTCTTTCATAATATAAGGAGAAAACTAATGAACATCCAATCTATTTGTGAAAAATATCAGTTAAATAAAGACGAACAAAAAGTTCTTCTTTATATGAATCAGCATAGTTCAGAACTTAGAAATCTAAGCATACGTGAATTAGCTAAGCGAACATTCACTTCTCCTAGCTTTATCATCAAGACCTGTAAAAAGATGAAGCTCTCAGGATATTCGGAATTAGTCTTTTTAATTACAGATACACCAAAGTTTCCTAGTAATACCGAAAACGACTTAAAAGTAAGGTCTTACGTAAAATCATTTTCTAGCTTGTTAAATAAGCATAGAGACTCAATGATCATGATATTGGGTAATGGTTTTTCTCAAAATATTGTCAATTACATGAGTGAATATTTTAACCTACATGGTTTCAGATGTACTGCTAATTCACATCTTGAGCTTCTTCGTAAGAATAAAGACGATTTGATCATCGTTATCAGCAATTCTGGAGAAACAAAACGACTCGCTGATTTATGTATCCAAGCTAAAAAGAACAACAAAGACATAATTTCATTTGTTGGCAATGGTAATTCAACCATTGCCAACAACTCTTCCTTAGCGATTAGCTCTGATACATTTAATCTTTCTTCCTTCGATAGTCATTATCCTCAATTATTTTTTGGCTTAACGCTTACCTATTTTGAGCTATTAATGAGTTACTTTTTGTCTAAGTAGGTACCTTTTCTTAAGACACTTTCATCATAAACAACATTCAATCATTTTTGAATATTTTCCGTAGTTTCAAAAACATATTCTTATTTTTAGAAACAATTTCAAATATATTGCAAACTATTTTAACTTGTGATAGTAAAAGCGTCCGTATTTATTTTAACTATTAGTAATGAAAACCAAATAAATGTACGGATCTATGCTTAATTATGAAACAATAATTTATTCTTACGAAAAAGCAAATAAATCATTAGCTACTATATCAGCTAATGATAAACAGTAAAAAAAAGAACTGAATTATAAAAATTCAGCTCTAAACATATAGTTTCTATAAAATATATTATCAATAGATTATATTAATGGAGTTTTAACGTAGAAAAACAGTTCAGCAATAATTACCGAACTGTTAAGTTGAGACTGTAAAATGTTTTGTGTAAGGATGAATGATTCCTTAAAGTTATTTCTTTAAATATTAGAAAAAGGAGTTCCTTTCCCGTGTGATTGATTTGAACACATAAAAACAAGACGGAAAGATGAGCCCTTTCAAAATATGGATCTTCTTTTTGAATTTGTGCAAAATTAATACTTTCAGTTTTAATAATATGAAAAGTAAACATAGATCTAGTTTCGGGAGAAATATTTTGCAAAATTTCTGAAACTGTCAAATTTTTTGTGTAAATAGATTTTTCTCGTAGATTGATTTTTTAATCTTTTATTTAATCAAAGTAAGATTCTAAGGTGTTCTGAATCTGACCAAAGCCTTTGTGAATTCGGTTGAAGTAGCGGTCATTGTAACTCATTGCTTGGATGCCAATAAAAGTATTAAGCGACTGTTCAGTTGGAAACTCTGCTTTAGGCTTAGCTTTACGC
>JAHLFT010000031.1 GCA_018883635.1 Candidatus Lactobacillus pullistercoris | reverse complement strand
TGGATGAGCATAATAAACTAGTGATTTGGAAATATCTTCCAGCTGAGATAGATCCGCAAATTCAGAACCATTATCAGTCGTAATAGTTTTAAAGATATCGTTCCAATGCTCGCTGTATTGCTTGCGCAGATTTTTAAAGGCATTCATTACACTGGCAGCTGTTTTATCTGGATTTTAATAATTAGGAACTCACGGCTCATGCGTTCAGACAAAGTTAGCAGCACTTCGTCGTCCTTGGTCTTATGGCCTAAAACAAGATCACATTCCCAATGCTCAAACACATCACGCTTATTAACATTCTATCAAACAGGTCCAAATGGACTTTTTATTTTCTATCAAGTGTTCAATTTAATTTTACAATCGGTGAATTTAGTAATCTACAAAAAGCCCGCAAACTTAATTGCGAGCTTTTTTCAAAATTATTACTAATTATTTTTAGTACCAACCATTTGCTTGCCAGAAACTCTTAGCAGCATTCCATGAACCATAACGGCTCTTAACGTATCTATCTGCTACTCTTTCTTGGTTAGCTGCAGAATAATCGCCACCTAAATATGATGATGAAAGTTGGTATTTTCCAATGTATTGGCCATTTCTTGCACTGTATGAGCCACCAGATTCACGCCCTGCAATCCATGCTTTAGCACTGGCTTCAGAGCCAGTTGCAGTTGAAGTGTAAGACTTAGCTGGCTTGTAACTATATGATTTAGCAGGAGCATAATTGCTAGTATTGTAACTATTGTAGTTACTGTATGAATTTACAGAACTATTATTGTTGTTAGCATTATAATTTGTATTTTGTGAATTAGATTGTGTCTGCGTTTGTACTTGTGATTGAGTTTGAGTTGTTACAACATTTTCAACCTTTACCCATTGGTTTTTACCAAGATCATACCACTTGTTGCCCTGTGTATCATAAGCAGTCTTAATAACTTTCCAATCAGTGTTTGCATCTAAAACTTGTCCAGTTGCAACTCCATTTTCGTAATTATTGTAAACAGTAGTTGCCTTATATACTCGATATACACTTGCATCGTTTTGAACAACAGCTGCTTGTGCATCATTATTATTGATAGTATCGACAGCAACAATTCCAGCAAGTGAAAGAGCTGCTAAAGCAAATGATTTAGTTAAGAATGAATTTAATTTCAAAGAAATCTCTCCTTAAGAATTTTTTATCTGTATTTCTGTCTATCAATTTCGACAGTCTATATACTACAAGGAAAGTATTTCAAGAATATATGAGAATGGTTACTCCAATATTATTTTTGCTGCGATTATTGTAATAATCTGTAATAAAAGTAATATAGTAATTAATCTTCTGCTTTAGTACTCTTTTTAGCCAAATCTAAAACCCTCATGACATCCTCACTGTGATCTAAAATTTGTTCAACTTCTTTCATATCATGCTTAGCAATAATTTTTTCAAATTTTACAAACTCATCATACATCCGGTGCGGATAATCTTCTTTTTCAACATGTTCAAGATGATCACTATTATGAAAAAGATCAAATGATTTAATTTCACCAGTTGGCCCATTAATAACAATGCTTTTCTCTTCACCCTCAATTGTCGAAGTAATTGGTGCCCCGGCATCCTTAGCAGCAATCAAAACAGCTTTAAAATCACCATAATCTAGAAACAAAATTCCTGAAGTATCGATTCCGCGCTGCATATTTGCATAATACTTAGCATTTTTAGGCTTTCCAAATAAGCCAACTAAAAGATGAATATTATAGATATTCAAATCCATTAGAGCACCACCAGCTTTTTTAGGATCAAAAGCTGGTAAAATTTCACCCTTTTTAAATGCATCATAGCGACTAGAATACTGGGAATAATTCATTGAAACTATTCTGATTTTACCAAGAGTTTTTATTTTCTTTTTCAAAAGGTAAAAATTAGGCAAATATTGATTGGTTATCGCTTCAACTAGAACTAACTTTTTATCTAAAGCTATTTTCTTTAATTCTAGGAATTCTTCTAAAGTAACTGTAAAGGGCTTCTCACAAATGACGTTTTTACCCGCGAGAAGTGCCTTTTTAGCAAATTCGAAATGTAAAGAATTAATTACTGCAACATAAACAGTATCAGCAGAAGTCTCTTTCAAAGCAGTATCATAATCGGTATAAACTTCTTCAATACCATATTCGCTAGCAAATTTTTGCATCTTAGCTAGACTTCGAGTAGTTGCAGTAATTCCGCATAATTGTGTCTCTTTCAGATCTTTTGTGATTGTTAACCAATCTTGCACGATTTTTCCTGAGCCTGCTATCAATAATTTCATATTCTACCTTTCACTTTCATTTTTATTTTTAAACATTAATAAGTAATTTAAATTATAGCAAATATGTAATCGCTTTAAGGTATGACAAGCTTGAAATTAGCTATATTTTTGATAAATCAGTTACTAAATTTTAATTTTTAACCAAAAAACTTAGAAAAATGCATTAAATCGGGCTCTGACAGTTCCAAACTTAAGAGGTTAATGGTAAAATAAGTGAACGTAAAGGGATGAAGCGCTTCTTAGCTTTTCCCAACCAAAAGATTAAGAAAGAGGTTATCAAACTATGGCATCAGTAAACAAGGCTGAATTAGTAAAAGAAATTGCTGAAAAGACTAACATGAAGAAGAAGGATGCAGAAGCTGTTCTTGCATCAGTTATGTCAACTATTCAAGAAGAATTAGTAAATGGTAACAAGGTTCAACTTATTGGCTTTGGTACTTTTGAAGTTCGTCACCGTGCTGCACGTAAGGGACGTAACCCACAAACTGGTAAGGAAATTACTATTCCTGCAACTCAAGTTCCAGCATTCAAGCCAGGTAAGGCTTTGAAGGAATCAGTTAATAAATAATTTTAAAGTTAGCACACAAAAATCGTCTTAGAAACTGTTTTCTGAGGCGGTTTTTATTTTAATTAAGTATCGCCTTTCTTTGATCCATAGACAGAGCTCGATCTGTTTTATTTATTTTCTTTTTCGACCTATAATTGTTTTAGTAACAAAAGTTTAATATCAAATGGAGATAATGATGACCAATTATCCATATGAAAAAGAATTTCAAAATTATTGTAAAAAAATAAAGCACTACGCTGATAGTACTTTATTAATTGTTAATCGCTCAATTATAACTTTTTGGAATTTCTTTAAAAATAGCACAAATGAAGAGCCAAGCTTGAGCGAAATTCAAGCATCAGATATTCAGAATTTTTTAAATAGTTTAGAAGAAAAGCTACATTTAAAAGAAAGTACAATCAATAAATATATTAGTCACATTCGTTTATACTTTAGCTTTCTATATAGTCACCATCTAATTGAATTTTATCCAATGCTAGAAATAAATGGTAGAAAGTTCAATCGACAGAAAGTCTATGTCATTGATTGGATGGAAAAGTTTCCTGAAATAATCAAAATTCCCAACATTCATCCAGAAACTATTATGATGATGGTAGGCATTTCACAGGGGTTTAATCCAAATGAAGTTTTAAAGCTTCGCTATTTTGATATCATTAACAAAATTTTGAATACGGACGTAAAAGATTACATCAAAACTCATCTTAATTTTGAAAAAGACGATAATCCCTATATTTTAGGTAAAAAATTCGGTGGATACTATCCTTCAGATTTTCATCTGGCTCAGCGCTGTTTTCCAGATCGAAAATTAATTGGCATGGATATTACCTTACAAAATCTTCGTCTTAGTTTCGTCTATTCAATTTTGAATAGAAAAAACCTGACTGACGATAAACTAGAAAAAATCCTACGAGTTGATAGCAAAAGTCTTTTTTATTACCGTGAAAATATGATGCGCTATAACAAATTGGTTGAATTTAAATTACCTAAATAAATTTTTCAACGCACTCTAGTGCTGATTCAATAACTTGGTCCATGTTATAATACTTATATTGACCAAGACGGCCGCCAAAGATAACTTTGTCTTGTTGCTTAGCTAATTCCGCATACTTAGCATAGAGCTGATTATTGCGCTTATTATTTACTGGATAATAATGCTCGTCTCCGCGCCGCCATTCTACCGGGTATTCTTGTGTGATGATCGTTTTATTTTGATCACCTTTGTCAAATTCAAAATGCTTATGCTCAATCACCCGCGTATATGGTGTTGCTCTATCTGTATAGTTAATTACGGCATTACCTTGATAATTGCCAACGTTCTTTTCTTCAGTTTCAAACCGAAGCGAACGATATTCTAGTTCACCTAATTGATAATCAAAGAATTGATCGATCATTCCCGTGTAGATAACTCTATCAAACTTATTTAAATACTCTTTTTTCTTATCAAAGAAATCAGTATTTAATTTTACAGTAATGTTTGGCTGATCCAGCATCTTTTCGATCATCTTAGTATAACTACCAATTGGAATGTCTTGGTAATCATCATTGAAATAGTTGTTGTCATAAATTAAACGAAACGGCAGACGTTTAATGATAAATGCTGGAAGCTCAGTACATGGCCTGCCCCATTGCTTTTCGGTATAGCCTTTGATTAATTTTTCATAAATATCGCGACCAATTAAAGAAATAGCTTGTTCTTCTAAATTCTTCGGTTCTTTACCAGCCATTTCTTGGCGTTGTTCATTGATTTTAGCTAGAGCTTCCTGCGGAGTTCTAACGCCCCAGATTTGATTGAAGGTATTCATATTAAAAGGCAAGTTATACATTTGTCCCTTGTAATTAGCTACTGGACTATTAGTATAGCGATTAAAATCCGCAAACTGCCCTACATAATCCCACACCTTTTTGTTAGAAGTATGGAAAATATGAGCACCATACTCATGAATTTGAATTCCATCTACTTCTTTAGTGTAGATATTACCAGCAAGATGATCGCGTTTTTCAATGACTGTTACTTTATTTCCGGCTTTAGCTGTTTCGCGTGCAAATACAGCGCCATAAAGACCAGATCCTACTATTAAATAATTACTCATCTCTGCCTACTTTGCATCATTGATTTCGCCATTAACTTCAAGAAGTAAAGCATAGAGCGCACCATAAATATTAGCATCATTTTTAAATTTAGCAGGAACAATTTCTGGCTTAGTTAATTCATGACCAACACGATAAAATTGATCAGCCAGCTTATCATATTCCTTACTAATTGTATTGATTACAACTGGTTGTTCACTAATTCCACCAGCAATAACCACGCGATCGCCATTTACAACAGCTTGTACTGAAAGAATAATATTAGCAATATCATGACAATAATCAGTAAAAATTTTAACTGCTTTTGGGTCTCCTGAATTAATTGCGTTAAATGCAGCTAAACCATCTTTAAGATCTTCATTTCCAATCGCTTCATTAACGCGTTTAATCATATTAACTGCTGAGCCAATTTGTCCAGTAAACCGCTCCAATCTTTGCATTGAGAATCATAACGCATAAAGCTAAGTTTCCCAGCCTTAAAATGAGCGCCATGAATTAATTGATCATTAACTACTATTCCGCCACCAACTTCAGAACCTAGAGTTAACATTTCGCCAGAAGTTACATCTTTCAAGGCACCCAGCCACATTTCTGCTAAAGCTGCAGCTTTGCCATCATTTTCTACACCAACTGGAACATGATATTTATCACCCAGCAACTTTTGCATATTAGCACCATCAAGAAATGGTAATGATCCGCCAAAGTGAACAACTTTATTTTCAACATCAATTTTTCCTGGAATAGCTAAAGATATACCCTGAAATTTACCTTTTGATTATATAGCTAAATATAAAAAAGGCTTAGTCCCAACAATTGAAACTAAACCTAAATATTTAATTTTTTAATAGTGTCTAATAAAAAGTTTATCTATCTTATGTCCCTCAGTCTTATGTAAAATAACATTTGCTCGGTCTTTTGTAGGTGCAATATATTCATGAAGATTAACTAAATTAACCGTTTGCCAAACTTTTTCTGCCATATCAATTGCTTCTTGCAAGGGTCCATTAGCCCAAGAATAGTAAAAATTCTCAGGATCATTTTTGTTAATCTCTAACAAATATTTGAATCTTTGCATAAACCAGGTTTCAATTAATTTTTCATCAGCATCAATGTAAATCGAAAAATTAAAAAAGTCACTGGTAACAACATTACCATTAGGTGGCAATTGCAGAGTATTAATTCCTTCAATAATTAAAATGTCGGGATTTCTAATTTCACCAAATTTATCAGGAATAATATCTGAATTTTTTTGTGAATATAATGGGTAATTTACCCTTTCTTTACCACTAGTAACATCTGAAAGAAAATCAGCTAACAACCGCATATTATAAGATTCAGGAAAGCCCTTTTTATTCATAATATGACGTTTTTCTAATTCCCGATTAGGATATAAAAAACCGTCAGTAGTCATCAATTGAACTGCTAAATCTGGATAATATCTTTTAATTAAAACTTCCAAAATCCGGGCTGCAGTAGATTTTCCCACAGCAACAGATCCAGAAATACCAATAATAAATGGTGATTTTCGCTTTTCCTTACCAAAAAAATCTGCTTGAATCTGTGACATTTTATTTTTATTTTGAACAAAAAGATGTAAATACTTGATAAGTGGTACGTAAACCTCACTAACATCCTTGGTGTCAATTACATCACCTAAAGAAGTAATTGATTTAAGTTCATCATTAGTAATAAAATTCTCAGATTGAGCTAATTTTCTCCATTCTTGACGGCTTATCTTTGTAAAATTACCCATCTTTTTCCTCACTTAGGCTCTTTTAATGACATAATTTAAAGGTGTCACAATAATTGGAACCACAACAGCAGTAAAAATTGCTTCCAGTAGACCATTAAAACCTAATGAAACTACTAAAATTACAAATAAAGGTGTGCCTTGACTAAACTGACCCATGTGACTAGCAAGTAGAGTTGGATCATACATGAAAAATAAAGTTGCTAGCAAAATTACCATAATTGTATTAGTTAATGATGTCACAGCACCACTAAACAAGTATCTGGCACGCTTAATCTTGATATCTTTATTATTTAATTGCTTGGTAATTAAACCAGGTAACCAGCCCGCAAGAATACTTGGAACTAAGGAAATAACTGGGTTTTGAAAAAGTAATAAACTTACTAAATCACCAGGTTGTGTATATGCTACAACCAATCTTGTTAACCCCCATATTAAGCCAAAAGAAGCTCCATATTTTGGGCCCATCAGGGATCCATAAACAGCCATGGTTAATGGAATTGTAGTGATTGCCGGTAAAGTTGGTAAAATTCTAATATAGCCAATATTAGGAACGAAAGTTTGAATGATTAAAATTGCAATAAAAATTGCGGTAATGGCTAGATTTCGCGTTTCTTTAGATTTCATATTAATCCCTCTTTTAAGTCAATTAATCAAATTGATTACTTAATTTAAATTCTTTAATTAAAAATGCAATTATCGTCACTACTAATACTGATAAAATACCAACTAGTAAGTCAAAACTAAAAGCTAATTTTATACTTTGAATTGAAAGACGTCCAGTAATAATTGGAACAGTGAATGAAGCAATTGAACCAAAGAAATAGAATATTCCTGTAATAAATCCCGTCTTCGTTGGATATAATCTCATAAAACTAGTTAATGCCGTCTGCATTACACCACTTGCAGCACTAAAACCAAATAAAAGACTACCAAATTCTGCTACAACTAAACTCTTTGACAAGACAATTATTAAAAGTGAAAGTGTTGCGATAACATTCATCACAATCATAATTTTTGTTTCTGATGCATTTTTACCAAGAAGAGTAAATAGTAATAAGACACCAATTACTGAGCCAATACTATATAAAGAGAGAAGGAAGTGACTTTGCATATCAGTAAACTTTAATGTTTGTTGTCCATATAAGGTAATCCATTGAGTGTACCAAATCATGAGTGCCATTGATAAATAGCCATAAATGACAAACAAAACAGTAGTCAGAGCTTTTGCTTTCTTAGAATGAGGTCTTTCCTCAACTTTTTCTTCTTTATCCGAAACTCTTTTATCTGGGAACTTAATTGGAAATAGTAAAATGGCATTGATAAGTATTAATGCTGCCATTACCATAAAGCTCCAACCAAACCAGGCATCTAAATCACTAAATAAAGTTACAAGAAGCGGTATGGTAAATTCACCAACTGAGATAACAGCTTTTAATAAGACATTGTATTTTCCATTTCCTCCTCCCATTTCAACAAAAGTCGTATAAGTTCCAGCATCTAAAGCTGAATTAGCAACTCCTGCTAAAATTGCGAGAAAATATGATAACGGTATGGATTTAGAAAATGGAATACCAATTGCAAAAATAAAATAGCAAAGCATACCTAGATAAACAAAGAATTTTCTACTTAATTTATCAGAAAAATAACCAGTAATTAAATAAGCTAGAAGACGTCCAATTCCAACTCCAGAAATAACATATGAAACCACCGCCAGTGGCTGATTCCAAGCTTTACTTAACTGCGTCATATTCTGTGCTAAAATTAAAAGTCCGAATCCGTGAACAACATAATTAAGGTAAAGACTAAACGATAATCTTTTATAACTTGTGCTTGCTGATTTAGTCATACTAATTTACGCTTTCTTTTTTATAAATTAGTAGTAAATAAAAAATACTTTGGGCAATTATCTTAAGTTACTCCAAAGTATTTTTATGATTGATGATTAACCTTCAATATCAAATTTGCGACCGCGTTGTACTAAGATAACAGCAATAACTACAGAAATAATGGTAATAATTGCTGTGATCCAGAAGACTGTTAAAGTACTCGTTGAATTTGCTTTTAAAACAAATGCGGCTACAAGTGGAGCAACAAAGTAAACAACGGCTGGTGCAAAACTATAGTAAGAAGTAATTTTACCATGATTTTGAGGGAAATATGATGTTAAAACAGATAGTCCAACTTGCCAAACACCACCAGCAGCAAAGAATCCAACTAATAAGGATCCAATTGCACCAGTTACTGGAGATGGTGCCAAAATCATTAATAGTAAACCAATAGCTGAAATAGTTTCATAAACAATAATCAAAGTTAATCTCTTAATTTTTGTTACCAAAACTGAAGTAATAAAGACTGAAACTAAGGAAGCAATTGAATACCATGAAACTAATTGGTTAGCATTTAAAGTGGCTTGATTTAATACGTATTGTCCATAATATGGTGCGTATAAAGAGAAAATATAGAAAGTAAAGCAAAGAGTAAAACCAAGAGTAATGATCATTGCGCCATCGACTGAAAGTTTTGGTTGTGGCTTGTTACTATCAACAACTGTTTGACTTTGCTCTGAAGTTTCTTCTTTCTTTTCAACTTGAGGAGCAAATGCAGCTCTTAAAGTTACGATAATATCAATAATTAAAACAAGACTTAAAACAAGTGCAGTAATTTGTGGGCTCTTGATTAACTTTACCCAGAATGGGAACAACATTTGCATAATTTGCATGGCAGCTTTAACAAATGAGTTCATAGTAGCGGTTTTATCAGGAAAGGCATCTGCTAAAGCAGGGTAACCGGCAGTATCACCAAAAGAGTTAGTTGCTCCAAAGAATAAAGCTGCAATACCCGCAATCCAAACATTGTTTGCATATGCTGCACCTAAAAGGAAGATAATATCACTAACTAAGGCGATAATAAGGGTCTTACGGCGACCAATCTTATCTGAAATAGCTCCAGCAAATAAAATTGTGACAATTCTTCCTAGTCCTACCATTGCCATAACAATTGAAAGTGCCATTGCACTTGCATGCCAAGCATTAGCAAGAACATCTCTATACTGACTAATAAAAATTGTGGCTGCACCAACAACTGCATAGTTTAAATAAACGGAAGCTGCTGCGCCAGCATAATTTTTCTTTTTCATAATTTCACCTCATATTTTGTGTAATTCCATACAACATCTTTATATTAAAACTTTAGCGATAATAATCCTATTTGATTATATTTACTGTTTTATGTGATTTATTAATATTTAAAGCGCTACCATTATGACTGAATTTTTGTCTACTTACTTCGTGAAAAACTAAACAAAAATAAAAAAACGGCTGAAAAAATATAATTTCAGTCGTTTTATTTGCTTTAATATTAAGAAATACTATAAAAGCATTAAATTAATCAATTTTACTTGCTAAAGATGTTTCAAAAAGATTTTAATGATTGATTGAAGTTATAAATTCATATCTTAAATTTATTTTTGATCTTCTCAATGTATTCTTTTTGTGATTCATCATTAATCACATACTGATTATTTAACGTAATTGGCTTTAAATCACTATCAACTGCAACATAAGTAAAGACAGCCTCACCTATCATTTCTGATGTAGACCCATCTAGAGATACGTGATCGATCTCACTATAAATTGTCATTGTCATTTTTGTAGTTCTTAAAAGTGTAACTTTAAATTGAATATGATCGCCTACATGAGATTTTTTATAAAAAGTGAGATTATCTATTCTTCCAGTTAAAGTTCTAGTATGACTAAATGAGTTAGCAAATAATCCCATAGCTGTATCAACTTTTGTCACTAAAACACCGCCATGAAGTATATTCATATGATTTAACTCGGCAGCTGTAACAAAAAAGTCACCCATAGTTTTTTGGAAAAATTGATTATTCATATATCAACCCTCTACCTTTTGTTTTAAAATATATTTTTTAATTTTTCCATTAGCTGTCTTAGGTAAAGAATCTACAATCCAAATTCTTTCTGGCCAAAACTTCTTATCTGTCTTATTTTTAGTCAGTTCAGCAATTAACTTTTGTTTAGTAAGTTGTTGCTTTTTATCTTTCAGAGAAATAAATGCACCAATTCGCTGACCCAATCGAACATCAGGAATACCTAAAACTGCAACTTCTTTAATATTATCACAGTTTCTTACCTTTTCTTCAACTTCAGCAGCAGAGATATTTTCACCACCACGAATTATTTTGTCACTATTTCTGCCATCGATTTCAAGCATTTTATCATAATTGTAATGGCCATAATCACCAGTATCAAACCATTCACCATCAAAGCTACTCTTAGTTTTTTCTGGGTTGAATAGGTACTCTTTAAAAATCTCTGGTCCTTTAACTTGAATTGTACCTTCAACATTAGAAGAAGTAATTGTTTGACCATGAACAACTAACCTGACTTCAATACCTTCCATTGGCTTTAAAGCAGTAGTCATATGATTTTTTTCTTCAAAATAATCAGAAGGAGTATAACTAAATGGAACAGCTTCAGTGGAACCATAACAGTTATAAACAGGAATTCCACGTTTATCAGCTTGACGCAATAAGTCATCTCTAAGTTTGTCTCCACCAGCAAGTAATTGCTTTAGATGACCAAGATCTTTAATTCTAAATAAAATATCATAAATTACAGTCGGCACACTATCAATAAAGGTGACAGGTTCATTTTTGATAATTTCTGCGATCTTGTCGACATTATAATGTCTTAAAATTGCGATCGAACTACCAGCCATAATGGTTGAAATTAAGCCATGGTGAAAACCAATAGCATGATATAAACCTGATGACATTAAGATCATATCTTCATTAGTAATCTTAAATGCTTTGTTATAAGCATATTCAGCACTTAAAACATTTTTATTGGTTAAAACAACACCCTTAACAGCACCAGTTGTACCTGAAGTATTTAAAATTACGATTGGGGATTCAGCTGAGTCAAACTCTTCAGTAAAATTCTTAGTATGATCATGATTAATAAAAATCTTACAATCTCCGGTAGTTTCTAAATCATAATTTGTAAGATTATCAACTGAATAAAAAGTATCTCTACCTCTTGGTGCTTTTTGAGCGATTATTAAATAAGGTTTAAAACGATTTACTAAGTCTTTAGCCTCATCAATATCAAGGTGAGGATTTAATGGATTGATAACGGTTTTTAATTTAATGCAGGCTAAAATTGTAATAAAATTTTCTAAATCTAATTCAAATTGAAGGGCAATTATATCACCAGGTTTAACCTTAAATTGTCTTAATTCTTCGACCTTCTTATCCACCCGTTTATCTATATCAAGATATGTGTAATGGTTTCTATTTTCAACTAAGAAAACTTTATCGGGGGTTGAATTTATTCTATTTTTCCATAATTGTCTAATGGTTGCGGGATAATTTTCTTCACTCATTTTTACCTCCTATAAGAGGTTGATTAATCCATCAATAACCTTATTAGCATCACCTATAATGCCGTATTGAGCCAATTTAAAGATAGGTGCTGTTTTATCTGTGTTTACAGCAATTATATGCTTAGACTTATCCATTCCTGTAGTATGCTGAACTGCTCCAGCAATACCAAATGCATAGTAAACATCAGGCTTAATAGTAAGGTTTGAAATACCAATCATCTTATCCTTATCCATCCAGCCAACATCGGTTACAGCCTTAGTTGCACCAACACTAGCATTTAATTTCTTAGCTAATTCATTTAATGGCTTCAAGTTTTCTTTTTCTTGAAGTCCTTTACCTGCAGCAACTACAACTTTGGCATAAGCTAAATCATTACCAGAATTCTCGTTAGAAACATATTTTTTAATATTTGCATCTTGAACAGTGAAGTCTTTAACTTCAACTTGAGCTTCTTCGTTTTGATTCAAAATACCATTAAATGAAACTGTTACTACCGCAGAATCTTTTAGTTGACTTTCTCTGATTGCTTTAGTATCGGCAATATGACGACTAGCTGTGATTAAAGTATCACCAGTTAAATCTTCAATATGTGATAATAAAGGGAGACTTAATTCAGCAGCAATTTTGGCACCTAAAACGTTGCCTAAGGCACTATCATCTAAAACAATTAAACATTCATCTTCATAAGCAAGATTATTCTTAATAGTAGTAACTACATCACTATAATCTGTTAAAGAATAGTTTTCATTGTTAAAAATGGTTGTCTTAATGCCGGTCTTTGAATATTTATCTTTAATTTCATCTGCATGATTAGTAAAAACTAAAGTTTCCAAAGATGAAGATATCTTTTCCTTTAAACCAGCTAAAGTACCAATATTATTTCCTTCATCAATTGATTTATCTTCTATTTGAACGTAATAAACTGATTTCATCTTGTACCTCACTTTAAAATTCCGTCTTCTTTAAGTACATCAACCAGCTTTTGAACAGCATCAGGATCTTGATGTAAATCAAAAATAACTTGCTTACGTTTAGTTTGATCAGCAACAATTTTACTTTGTTCATCATTAGATGAAATTGTAATTTCATTAATTTTTGCACTCAAAGCATCTCTTAAATCAATAAAGCTTGGCAAATGAGGTGTATTGATACTATCTAAGACTGTTAAAACACTAGGCAAAGCAAACTTGCCAGTTACGCGGCCCTTTTCTAAGTTGCTTTCAAAATTGTATTCCTTGTCAACTTTAGCAACATGGTCGATAAAGTTCATACCTAAATCTTTTGCAATATATGCTTCGATTGGATCTGCTTCATCACTGCAACCAGAAATTATTAAATCGTAATTTCCATTTTTCTTAACATAATCTGCAAATTCTTTTGCAATTGTAGTAGTTTGCAATGGATCATAAACATCAACACCTGCAAATTTTGTAGCAGTGTTTACCCTCATCGCTAAGGCTTCATGGAGAACTCTATCTGCTAAAATACCCTTTTCAAAAGTAAATGCATCAACTTCTCCACCCTTATTTTTTACACAATCTAGTGCATATTCAATTGCATTTTTATCATTTTGACTAAGAAACAAGTTGTCTGTATGATAGCTTACTTTAGATCTATGAGTGGTATATACTTTTGGATCATCTAAATCTGTTTTTACTATTACCGCTATTTTCATATTACTTATTCCTCTTAACTAATTCTTGTAGTCTTTTTCAACTTCACGTGCAATTGTCATTCTTTGAATTTCGTTAGTTCCTTCTAGAATTTGGAATCCTTTGACATCACGCATTAACTTTTCAACTGGATAAGCTTTAGTAAATCCATAACCGCCGAAGATTTGAACAGCATCTGAAGTTACCTTTTGAGCAATATCAGTAATGTATAACTTAGTCATTGCTCCTTCTTTACGTACTGAAAGACCTTTATCCATCATCTTCATCGTGTTATTGACTAACAAACGAGAAGTTTCAACAGCGGTAGCCATGTCAGCTAACATATTTTGAACTGATTCAAAACCTCCAATTGAACGACCAAATTGTTCACGAGTATTAGCATAATTACCAGCTTCGTCTAATGCTCTTTGCATAATTCCAACAGTTAAAGTTGAAACAAAGGCGCGTGACAAGTTTAAACTACTCAAAGCAATGTTAATTCCGCGTCCTTCTTTACCAAGTAGGTTATCTACTGGTACGTGGACGTTCTTAAAGAATAGCGGAACAGTGTTTGAAAGGCGTAAACCTAATTTATCTTCGTGTTTACCAACATAAACACCTGGCGTGTTGCGGTCAATCATAAATGCTGAAAGACCATGATTACCATTATCAGAAGTTCTGAAAATACCAATATAAATATCAGCTACACCACCATTAGTAGCAAAGGCTTTACCACCGTTTAAGATGTACTCATCGCCTTTTCTAACTGCGGTAGCACGAACTGAACCGGCATCAGAACCCGCATCTGCTTCTGACATAGTAAATGCAGCAAAGTGACCTGGTTCAACAACACTAGCAAAACGTCTAGCTTGCTCAGGCGTACCAGCAAGCATTACGCAACGCAAGGCTACAAAAGAAGTAATTAACGTTAAGGCATAACCTGCATCATATTCAGCTAATTTTTCGAAAACCAAAGCAGAATCTTCATAAGATAAACCAGCACCACCATATTCTTTTGGAATTTCAAGCATATGAAGTCCCAATTTCATGGCTGGCTTGAAAGATTCAACTGGACATTCCCCTTCTTTATCATATTTTTTAATCAAATTTGGCTTTAGATATCGATCACCGAATTCTTTTGCCAAATGAATATATTCTCTTTGTTGTTCAGTATATTGTAGAGCCATTCTTAACCCCTTTATTTAATTGGATCACCGATATGACGTACACCTGCTGCAGCGCCATCTTCTATCATTTTTTCAATCTTTTCATCACTGTATCCAAGTTCGTCCTTCAAAACTTCCTTAGTATCAGAACCTTGTGCACGTGATGGTGTCAAAGTTGGTTTACCTTGTGATTGGAAGCGAACTGGATTAGTTGGAATGAATCTCTTAGCACCTGATGGGAATGTCATTAAACGAATTTCATCGTTGTCAAGTGCTTCTGGGTCCTTATAAATTTCTTCTGGAACTTGACAAGCTTCAAGTGGTAAGTCTTCTTTAGTGAATAAGTCAAGCCAGTACTTCAATGGCTTCTTCTTGAAAGCATCTTCCAAAATAGCAATGACTTCATTGCTTGTGCCATTAGCATTCAAAGTATCCATCTTGTTGTATCTTTCATCACCCATGACATCATCACGACCAACATCGTGCATAACTTTATCAAAGTCACGGTCATATTCTGGTACACAAAGTACGAACCAACGATCATCTGAAGTCTTGTAAGTATCATTAAATGGATTAGTTACACTCTTACGGCTCTTTGGATATTTATTACCGTATTGAGCTGATACCATCGCAATATTTTGCATAAAGATAGCAGCATGGTTCAAGTTAACAGTAACTTTATCACCCTTACCAGTTCTTTGTGCTTGCAAAAGTGCTGCACAAATACCAGCTGCCAAAGTCATTGAAACTTGGAAGTCACCGTAACCATTAACTGGGTTATATGGGTTACTACCTTTATCAACAGTAGTACCTTGTACACCACCACGTGCTTGATATGCAGTGGCATCATAACCAGCAGCATCTTTCTTAGGACCAAATTCACCATAGCCACGGTCTTGAGCAAAGACTAATTTTGGAAATTCTTTATGTAAGCTTTCCCAAGTAATACCCATGTGTTCCAAACTCTTGGTTCTAACACTAGTAAGGAATACATCAGCAGTCTTTAACAAATCCTTAAATGCTTGCATACCTTCTTGAGTCTTCATATTTAAGGTAATGAAACGCTTATTCATGTTTGAAACATCAAAGCCAAGGTTTTCATCATCTTCATACTTCATGCCAAATACGGCACCTTGAGTACGACCAGCATCACCCTTAGGAGCTTCAACTTTAATAACATCAGCCCCCCATTCACCTAATACACGACCAACAGTTGGTGCTGCCAAAAATTGTGTTAAATCAATAACTCTAATACCTTTTAAAATTTCGTTTGCCATAATTATTGCCTCTTAAGTTATTAAAAAAACAAAAAAGGAAACTGATAAACCAAACTTGGTTTTAACTCAGTCCCCTTTCTAAATAGTTAATTATTTGATACTGTCAATTGGAGTGTGTCCACCATCTTTGATGAGTAAACGACCAGCAGTTAATCTTTGTACTGAACGAGGACCTTCTTCAAGCCACATAGCACGACAATCACGGTACAAACGTTCAGCAGGACCATAAGGATTGTCTTGGAAGTAACCAACACCACCGAAGATTTCAAGCATGTAGTCTGAAACAAGCTTTACAGTGTTAATACTTTCAAGTTTAGCCATTGAAGCCTTCTTAGTAATGTCCTTACCTTCGTCATAGTCTTTAGCTAAGTCCCAAAGCATTAAGCGAAGTGCATGAATGTGTGAACCCATGTCAGCAATTTCGAAGATAATTGATTGACGCTTACATAATGGTTTACCAAAGGTTACACGGTCCTTTGAGTAAGCAATAGCCATTTCTAACATTCTTTGAGCCATACCTAAGTTAGAATCGGCAATGTGAGCACGTGATAATGAAAGTGAAGAAATAGCAACTTTCATACCTTCACCACGCTTACCTAACATGTACTTGTCAGGAATACGCATATTAGTGAACTTAAGATCTGCGTGTCCAGCACCACGACAACCCATCATTAATGGCATTTCGTGTGCTTCAAATCCTGGTGTGTCAGTTGGTACCCAGAATGCTGATAATCTTTCGTCACCTTGCTTATCAGGATCAGTAACAACAATTAAGTAAGTAAAATCAGCAACATCGGCGTGTGAAATCAAGGTCTTTTCACCGTTGATAATCCAGTCGTCACCGTCTTTAACAGCAGTTGTGTGCAAGTCTGCACCAGTACCACCGCTCTTTTCAGTTAAAGCAAAGTTTGCGTAAATTGACTTGTCTTGGAACTTGTCCATGTACTTGTCTTTTAATTCTTTGCTACCGAAGTTATCCAAGATTCTCCAGTTCATATCTGAAGCGTGGTGTAAGTGCATACGAATACCACCTTGGGTACGTGAGAATTCTTCTTGAACTTGTAAAATTTGCTTTTCGCTTAAGCCCCAACCACCGTATTGCTTTGGTAAAGCGAAACGATACAAGTCGTGCTTAATTGCGATTGGGAAGAAGTCCTTAGGGAATTTGCGGTTTTCTTCGATGTATGGAGTCATACGATCAAATTCATTATCTGCTAAGTGACGGATTTCCTTTAAGTAGTTTTGGAAATCTTCTTCTGGCATACTTTCACCTGGCTTGGTAGTATGCATAATTGGTGTTTCTTCATATGGAGGCATCGTGTGTAATTTCTTTTCTTCTGACATAAAACTAATCTCCTTTTTAAAAACCTTTGTAAGCGCTTTTGCTCTTTACGGTTTTCATTATCGATTGTTTGGAAAGGTTTGTACAATTAAGAAATAAAAAGGAATTATTAGTTTTATAAATATCAAAAACGAAATATTGCTATTTATTTGCCTTCTTTTTAAAAGATTTCGTCAACATTTAAACTAAATGTTATTATTTTAGCATATTCAAATCCCAACCTAATAAGCTTTTAGTCAAATTATAGTCTCAATTAATATTCTAGTAATGAAAGCGCTATTAGACTAGTTAAGAAAGACATGTTTTATTGATTTTTATGGGGTTTTATATATTTTAAAATCACTATCATACATGTATTATTAATATTGTAATGGTATATATAATGGAGATGATAATATGAATCTCAATCAACTTTATTATTTTAGAGAATTAGCTGAACAAAGACAGTACACTAAAGCTGCTGAAAATCTTTTTATTAGCCAGCCGACTTTATCTGTCTCAATTAAGCAATTAGAAGAAGAGTTAAATTGTAAATTATTTGTACATCGTGGACGTTATGTAGTTTTAACTTCCTATGGAAGACTTTTCTATAGTACAGTAGTTTCTAGTCTTAATACTCTTGATAATGGCAGAAAAAAATTAAAGCAAAAGATAAGTCAAGATAACGGAAACATTCATATTGCTGGTATACCAACTGCAATTGGTAATCTTATTCCAAGACTAGTTAAGGAATATAAACAAGTAGCTGATGAAGCGCCGCACTTTATCTATCATGACAATCCTTCATATCAAATTTGTGAAGGAATCGCTAACGGTTGGTACGATATTGGAATTTGTTCTTATGTCGAAGAATTCAAAAGATTTACTTATATTCCCTTTTATACAGAACAAATTATTGCTATTGTTTCACCGGAAAATGAATTAGCAAAGGTCAATGAAATTACTCCTGAAGAACTCAGAGGTGAAGACTTAATTACTTATTCTAAAAAAATTGAAATTGGTCAAAATGTCACTGATGCCCTTTTAGCAAGTGCGTCAGACTTAAAAATTACCAATCGCATGCATGATGAACTAGCTATTGCTGGTCAAGTAGTTACCAATAATGTAATCGGAATTGTATCTAATACAGTATATCTGGATGGATTCGATCTTCATAAAATTATTTTAGATATACCTCTAGATACGCGAAAAGTTTATCTGGTTTATGATCCAGAACGATCTCTTTCACCCAATATTTTAGATTTCATCGATTTCTTAAATAGTCAGAAAAAAGATATCCATCAATATGATAAAAAAGCTTTCCCTATCTCTGATAAAAAGAAGGATAATTATGACAAATAAATTATGTAAAACTTTAGGAATTTCATCTCCAATCATTCAACTTCCAGTTCATACATTAACTAATGGTAAAATGATCGCTGCTGTTTCAGAAGCTGGAGCACTTGGAATATTAGGCATTAACAGTGGATATAATGCGAATGCAGATGCGACTAGCGGTGCTTCTTCTTCCAAAGGAAATGAGGTCGGCGATAGAGAAAATTATTCTATTTTAGATACAATGACTGAACGTAATCTAATGAATGAACAAATCGATTCTGCTTTAGAAAACACATTCAGATCTTTTGGAATTGAAGTGCCGATTGTTAATGATGATCCTGATCAAGATCCAACAGCCCTTGCATTAGTTCAATTAATGCGCAAAAGACGATTAACAATTGGCTTAGTAGAAACTTTTGGTAAAACCATCTCGAATTCATGGGTAAAGTTATTCCACGAAAATGGCATTCGAATACTATTTGCTGCTAATGATATCGCAAAAGCTGAAGTGGCTATCGATAAAGGGATTGATGTTTTAATCTGCACTAGTCCTGATCTCACATCATTTATTAAGTTAGATTCTGACTTACCAGTAGTAGCTGGATACAATATCACTGATTCTGAAGCTGTTAAAAATGCATTTAATGCTGGAGCCGACGGTGTAGCAATTTCAACTTTATTTGCAAGCTGCCAAGAATCCCCTATGAATGAGGAAATCAAAAAACAAATCTTTTCTAGTAACAAACGGGACTTAGCAACATTTCAATTTCCTAACAAGAAAGTTTATTCTTTAAAAGGTGCATTTCCTGAAAAGTTGGAACAATTGAGTAATGACCAAACCAATCCTGAAGAAATTTTTAAAACAGCTGGAAAATTCCAAGGATTAATCAACGGAATGGCAAAGGATGATTTGATCAATGGTTACACAGATCTTGATCCCGATATCGACAGTATTAATTCAAGTTTGTCCGCTGAAAAGATTGTGCAAAAGATAATCTCAGCTATTCCAAAAGAATAAATTTCTCTAGTCAAATAAAGAGTAATCACAGTAATTTAAGTGATTACTCTTTTAATATGTTTATGCGTATATTTATATTTTTAAATATAGATGATATATATAATGAAAAATAAAGTTTTTACATGAACAATATCGATTTGTTGAATTTGATAAGCATAATCAGGATCAATTACGGAATTCATGACGGATGGTTGACCATCTGTATTATCTAAACCTAAAGAATGTCCCAATTCATGCTCTACCACTGCTACTCCTACTGGATAATCAACGACATTCATAAAGTAATCATTTGAGTGAATTTCAGATATTATTCTACGCTTTTTAAGTCTTCTGTATTGTTCAACACCAGCCCAGCCGGTATTTCCATAATTTCCGCGTCTGATTCTAATAAAAGCTTGACTAAATTTTTTTACTAATCTTAATTTTACAACTTCCGTGTTATTCCACGCCTTTACTGCATCAACTGATGCACGATAATCTGACGTATTTTTAGGGATCGCAATATAGACGTTAGCCCAAGATATGCGTTTTTTGGTCTTTAAACGCTTGCTCTTTTTCTTATTATGATCAATCTTTCGCTTGACGTGGTGTCTTGCTGCTTGAACTGTAGTTTGAGGCTGATTAAAAGTGAAATCATACCCGCCCACTGCGCCGAGCAACATGGTTAAGACAACTAACTTTTGCAGGAATTTTTTCATAAAGATCTTTCTTTTCTATTTAATTAATTTTAAGATCCTTTATTTCTATTATATAACATAATAACTTCTACTTATCTATTTTCGCTATAAATAAAATATGAGATAATATCTTCAAACATTATTAGGGAGGTCATTAAGTATGGGGATATTTTTAACAATTTTAATTGTCTTAATTATTATTTATTTCCTAGCAGGATTGAAGATCGTACCACAAAACTTCGTTGGTTTAATTGAAACTTTAGGAAAATATTCAAGAACTGTTAAAGCGGGGTTAGTTTTTATTTGGCCTATTTTTCAACGAGTTCGTAAAGTTAGTTTAGCTTTGCAACCACTAGAAATTTCTAAATATAGCATTATCACTAAGGATAACGCTGAAATTACCACTAGTCTAACTTTGAACTATTTGGTAACAGATGCTTATCGTTACTTTTATAACAACACCGATTCTGTTGAATCAATGGTGCAATTAATCAGAGGTCATTTGCGCGATATCATTGGACGAATGGAATTAAATGAAGCATTGGGGTCAACTAGCGAAATAAATGCCCAATTATCAAAAGCAATTGGCGACCTTACAGATGTTTACGGAATTCAAGTGGTCAGAGTTAATGTCGATGAACTTTTGCCAAGTCCAGAAATACAAAGGGCAATGGATAAGCAATTGACAGCTGATCGTGAAAAAACGGCAGCAATCGCTAAGGCTGAAGGTGAAGCAAGAAATATTGAATTAACTACTAAGGCTAAAAATGATGCTTTGGTTGCTACAGCGAAGGCGAATGCAGAAGCTATTAAAACTCAGGCAGATGCTGACGCTTATCGAATTGATAAATTACAAGAAGCTTTAGCTAATGCTAGTGAAGGCTACTTTAGAAATCAAAGTCTGGATAGCTTTAATCAATTAGCCAATGGAAACAACAATTTAGTAGTAATGAACAAAGAAGATATGACGGAATTAGGAAAAATTCCTGCTATAAAAAAGATTTGGGATAAGAGTAAATAATATTTCAGTAGAAAAAAAGTCGAGCATTAGCTCGACTTTTATTTTTGCTTTGTTTTATTTAACTTTTTTAAGTGCCGCTTCTATCACTTGATCCATATTGTAATACTTGTATTGACCAAGACGACCGCCAAAAATGACTTTGTCCTGCTTTTCTGCTAATTTTTTATATTCGGCATAAAGTGCATTATTGCGCTCATTGTTCACTGGATAATAAGGCTCATCCCCGCAATGCCAATCTGCCGGATATTCACGCGTAATGATAGTTTTATCCGGATTGCCTTTTCCAAATTCAAAGTGCTTGTGTTCAATCACCCGCGTATATGGAGTTTCAGCGTCAGTATAGTTGATTACTGCATTACCTTGATAATTGCCAACATTCTTTTCTTCAGTTTCAAAGCGAAGTGAACGATATTCTAATTCACCTAACTGATAATCAAAGAACTGATCGATCATCCCTGTATAAACAACTTTATCAAAATTATTCAAATACTCATCCTTTTTATCAAAGAAATCAGTATTCAATTTCACGATAATATTCGGATGATCCAACATCTTTTCTACCATCTTAGTGTACCCACCGATTGGAATGCCCTGATAATCATCATTGAAATAATTGTTGTCATAAACCAAACGAACGGGCAGACGCTTGATAATAAAAGCCGGCAGTTCAGTACATGGTCTGCCCCATTGTTTTTCAGTATAGCCCTTGATCAACTTTTCATAAATATCGCGTCCAATCAAAGAAATAGCTTGTTCTTCCAAATTCTGTGGCTCTTTACCAGCCATTTCTTGACGTTGTTCATTGATCTTGGCTAATGCCTCTTGCGGAGTTCTCACACTCCACATCTCATAAAAGGTGTTCATATTGAAGGGTAAATTATACATTTGCCCCTTATAGTTAGCCACTGGACTATTAGTATAACGGTTGAATTCAGCGAATTGTTGCACATAATCCCACACTTTTTTATTAGAAGTATGGAAAATATGCGCACCATATTCATGAACCTGGATGCCATCTACTTCTTTAGTGTAAATATTACCTGCAATATGGTCACGCTTTTCAATGACTTCTACTTTATTTCCACGTTCAGCAACTTCACGCGCAAACACAGCACCATAAAGGCCTGCTCCAACAACTAAAACTTTCATTAAATCTACCTACTTTGCATCGTTACCTTCACCATTAAGCTCAAGAAGTAAAGCGTAAAGAGCACCATAAATATTAGAATCATTTTTAAATTTAGCAGGAACAATTTCAGGCTTTGTTAGTTCATGACCAACACGATAAAATTGCTTTGCTAATTTGTCATACTCTTTGCTAATGGTTTTTATAACAACTGGTTGTTCACTAATTCCTCCAGCGATAACAATTCGTTCACCATCTACTACTGCTTGGACGGAGAATATGATGTTAGCTACATGTCGACAATATTCGGTGAAAATTTGAACTGCTTTTTCATCACCAGAATTAATTGCCTTAAAAGCAGCGAGTCCATCATTGAGATCACTGTTGCCAATTGCCTCGTTAACTCGTTTAATCATATTAACAGCGGACCCAATTTGTCCAGTAAAACCACTCCAATCCTTGCAAGCAGGATCATAGCGCATGAAGCTCAATTCTCCAGCCTGAAAGTGTGTTCCATGGATTAATTGGCCGTTAACTACAATACCGCCGCCAACTTCCGAACCCAAAGTTAGCATTTCACCAGCATTAACGTCTTTTAAGGCACCAAGCCACATTTCAGCCAAAGCAGCAGCTTTTCCGTCATTTTCTACACCGACTGGCACATGATATTTCCCGCCTAACAATTTTTGCATATTAGCACCATCAAGAAATGGCAAAGAACCACCAAAGTGAACTATCTTTTGTTCAACATCAATTTTACCAGGAATAGCCAGTGAGATTCCTTGAAATCTGCCTAGATATGCATCAGCAATGCCATAAATTTGCTGCATAAAATCTTCCAAATTTGTTTTAACTGTTGCTTGCTTACCTTTTTCTTTAATTTTTCCAGCATTATTCAGCAAAGCATATTTTAAATTTGTTCCACCAATATCAAAAATTAAATAATCTGTCATTTTATTTCTCCTAGCAAAAACGTGAGAGTCTCTGGCTCTCACGTCTTTTATTTAAAAAGCTTTACTAATTATTTTTAACATATTTTCTTCTATAAAGGAAGATTGCCAAAAGTTGAATTAAACCAATTACAACATATGCGATTACAAAGTAAGTAATAAAGCTTCTTTGGTATGGTAACAAAGTGCTTTGACCATGCTTGTAATTACCCTTAGAATAAGCACCACTATTAACAACGGTGTACATAATGTTGTGAGCAGCTTTTCTCATGTATCTAACCTGAGTTGGGTTATTTTGGTATTGAACATTAGCACCTACACCAGTAGTTGATAACATTAAGTCATTACCATTTGCGATAGCTGCATCAGCATTCATTACGCCTTTAGCAACGAAGTAGTCAGTTTCAGCAAATCCTCTGAAGCCCCATTCGCCGCGCATTACGTCTTGAAGCAATTCTTTATTAGCACCGCACCAACGGTTACCAATGAAGCTGAAGGCAGTCATAGCAGCACCTGCACCACCATCTTTGGTTGCCATTTCAAATGACTTCAAGTAAGTTTCACGAATGGATTGCTCAGTATCCCATTCCATCAAACCAGCTAATCTATTTGTTTCTTGGTTGTTCATTGCAAAGTGCTTCATGTATGAGTATACACCTTCACTCTTTGCACCTGCAATTTCGTTTGCAGCCATGTTACCTGATAAAGTTGGATCTTCTGAGTAGTATTCAAAGTCACGTCCACCAAAGGCTGAACGATGAATATTCATAGCAGGACCATACCAGCCAAAGACGCCAGCTTGTTTACCCTGTTCACCAACAGTCTTACCACGTTTATGAGCTAATTGCTTGTTCCAAGTTGAAGCAATCATTTCAGCACCTGGGAACATAGTTGTGTTCATTTTAACGAATGTTGAACTTAAACCTGATGGACCATCGAAGTCATAAGTTTCAACTTTCTTAACTGATGGAATTCTGAATGTTTGGTAACCACCATAAGTAATTACCTTGCCTAAATCCTTAACACTCATTTGGCTTAAAAGCTTATTCCACATTGGATCATCATAACTCTTACCGCGTAAGTCGCTAAGTTCGACACCATTCTTTTGCTTTTGGGCTGGCATTTTACCAGTAGCCTTTGGAGCTGTACCATAATTCTTGTTAGCTACAATTGTAGAATTATTAGTAACTTTTTGTGATAAAGATTGTGGCTTTGGAGCAGCAGTTGCTTTATCAAAGTTAGCAAAATTATCTTTTCTGCTTAAGTAAGTTACATTACCTTTAGCATATTGGAATTCGTTTTTGGCTGCTTTCTTATCACTAGGGCGCTTGTTATTTGCGTTGTAAACAACTTTCTTGTTCAAGTTGAATGAACGTGTAGCAATTGCATCGTGTGAATTATTCTTAATTTGAATTTGGTAGCGACCAGGATCAAGAACATATGCACCACCATTCTTAGAATCCCATGAAGCTAAATCTGCTTGATTGAAATCAAGAAGCTATGATTGCAACAATGACCGGTACCATTATTGCCATTATCCTTGATCCTATCTTTTTATTCGTATTAAAAATGGGCGCAACCGGCATAGGTATAGCTAATATCTTAGGATATGCCATTACTGATGCACTTCTTATTTATTTTATTTTGTCTAAGTCGCGTTATATGAGTTTAAATCCTAAAATTATGAAAATTGATGCCTAATCTATCAAGGATATTATTGCAATTGGTATTCCAAGTTCAATTACCAATTTTGCCCAATCCTTTGGAATGGGACTACTCAACAGTTCCCTTGCAATTTATGGAGCTGACAAAGTCGCTGCAATGGGAATTACTCAAAAAATTTATAGTATCGTAATTCTGAACATCGTTGGCTTTGCATTTGGTGCCCAACCACTAATTGGTTTTAATTATGGTGCGAAAAATTGGGCTCGACTGAAGAAGATCATCGATTTTGACATGTTAGTACAGGTTATTTACGCCGTCATCTTTGGTGGTTTATTAATTATCTTTTCACGTCAAGTCACAGCGATCTTTATGAATCAAGCAGCAATTGTTGACGCCGGTAGTTATATGTTAATCGCATGCGTAATTACTACTCCTTTAGTTGGTATTGTTCTAGTTTACACAACCGTCTTTCAATCGATCGGCAACGCCTGGGCAGCGTTTATTATGGCTATCTCACGTCAGGGCGTAATTTACTTCCTAGCATTAATTATTTTAGAAAAAATAATTGGTTATCATGGTATCGTTTGGGCACAAGCTGTCAGTGATACTCTCACTTGTTTGATTGGATATTTCATATATGAACATAGTTTAAGATAAAATTAACTAAAAAAAGAAAAGACAGAAGCTACTCAAGACGCTTCTGCCCTTTACAGGGAAATGTATGTTATCTACTCGGGTTTACTAATCAGCTGCTTAGTAAACCTTGGTTGTAAACTTAATATGACTGAATTTCACAATTTCCCAATAAATTTCTTTCACCAGATATCACTCAAGCTCTAATCCAAAACATGAAAACACCTTCAAAATATCGTAAAATGCATTAAAAAAGATAATAATTAATTTTCTGAAGTCCAACCATTAGCTGTTAACATATCTACAGCATTTTCAATGGTAACTTTCTTACTTGCAAAATGTAATTCATTAACTTTCATTTCAGTTCTCATCATATCTAACATATTAACTACCTCACGATCTTAATCTCTTATTTCTTTCGACATTTATATAACAACATCGATTATTTTAATTACAAGTGTTTTTTGAAAATCAATTTATGTACTTGTAAGAAATAATAACTATCAGAACTGATATAATAGGCTTTTTGGCAGCTAAATAAATTTAAAAATATTTTTATAAATAATAAAAATAATACAAAGTATAAAAAATAACATTGTTATGTTTAATTTCTAGTTAAAAATTTATCTATAGCTTGTTCTACACTTTTATTTAGGCTTTGATGTTGATTTTCAGAATATATTTCCAACTTTTGATGAAGTTTCGGAGAAATTCTAACATTAAAATTACCTTTATATTCTTTTTCTGGCTTAATTCCCTTTTGTTTACATAGATCTAAATAATCATCTAAAGCTCTTTTAAAATGCTTTTTTAACTCTTCAATAGTTTTACCATCATAAGAAATTAAACCTTTTATTCCGATAATTTTTCCAAATAATATGTTATCTTCTAACGAATATTCAACGCTCCCACGATAACCTTTATATTTTAGAAATTGTTTATTCATCTTTTTTCAACTCCATAATTTTTTCTTGTAATTCTTTTATTTGGTAATGTAATAGTTCTTTTCTAGAATGTGGTTTATGTAAATAAATTGGAATATTATTTTTCAAAAACATTATTCTTGAACCACTTGTTTTTCCTTTATTGTATTTTGTAAAACCTAATAACGTTAATAAGGTTCTAGCTTCATGATAAGTAAAATCTGTTGGATTACTATATAAGCGACTTAATAATTTTTTCTTATTATTCAAATTATATTATCCTTTCGAATTTTAGTCACTAATTTGTAACTAAAAATATTTAATCCCTCATATATTAAGTACGCATTTATTGCCAAAATTTTTTATTTTTTACAAAAAAAGAAAAGCTAACCTAACATTAGCTTTTCCTCTTTTCTTTAATTAAAACCATAAACTTTATGAACAAGACTATAACATCCACTAGAAAGCTTGCGGCCAACACTACCTGGAAGATTTACCCCTATTCCAAGTGGTCTCATTCTCAAGCGATGATATAAATTAATATCTAAATCCTTAATTTCTTGCCATAAATCCTTCTTTAATTGGATGAAATGTTGACTCCGGCCACGAATCAAAATAATTGAAGAGATGACAGTAATTATTTCTAGATAATAACGTAAATAACGTCCTAAATCCGTTTTTGGATCGATCTTCGTTGCATAAAATCTAATCATACGCCGATTAATCATTAATTGTTGGTCAATCTTCTTAAGCATGACATTTTCATTAACTGACTGATCATCCCTACCAATGAAGTAGTGATACAAATCAGTATCCAAATAATACATTTTATGAACATACCGCAATGGTTCAAACACGAAGATGTTATCATCATATGACACATTTGTCGGTAAAGAAATCTTAGCTTCTTTTACTAACAAATTTGTGCGATAAGTAATTGAATGCATCATCATGTATTGACCAATTAACATCCGGACGTCCGACCAATCAAAAATTCTTTGTTTAGGAAGACGTGAAAAATGAATTCGCTTTTTATGCTTTGCTCCAACTTTATCATAAACATAATTGGTAATAATCATGTCTATGCTTTCGCCTTTTTCATTAATCTGATCAATAAAATCAAGAAGACGCTTTAAGCCGCTAAAATCGAGCCAGTCATCACTATCACACACTTTAACGTATTTAGCCTTCGCAAGGCGCAAACCATTGTTAATTGCTCCTCCGTGACCAGCATTCTTTTCATGAACCGCTCTAATTTGATTTGGAAAACGAGCTGCATATTCATCAACTATCTTTGGTGTAGCATCAGTTGAACCATCATCAACCAAAATGATGTCTAACTGCTCACCACCAACGATTAAAGAATTGACACATCTCTCTAAATAATCCGCTGAATTGTACGCAGGAACAATTATACTTAAAGTCTTTTTCACGTTATCTCACCTTATTAATTCTTCATAATTACGAATTTCATCATTGGCCAGTTAATTATAACTTGAGCAATAATATTACAAATATTGGCTACTGTAGCAGAAAGGCCATGAATATATGGACTGAGCCATTCAATAATATGTGGTGGCATCCATACTGAAACAACTCCGGCAAATAAAACAGTTATAATATACCAGAATAATTTCCAAGTGCCAAAACTTGCTCCAAAAACAATGTTTCTTTGAACATAGTAATTTACAATCTGGGCACAGACATATGCAAGAATGAAGGAGTAAAATCCACCAATACCACCTGTTGAAGACTTAGTGTAATCAAAGATCCACCAAGAAAAAGGCATGGTCATATTTTTAAAGAAAAGCAAGGTGCTGAGCCATAAAACCACAAAGTTGGTAATTGTCGCACTATTACTTAACAAGTTAAAAATAATAAACTGGTATATATTTGGATACTTTACCTGCCATTTCAAAATTGCATGTACTATTCCATTATTTTTATGCTTTAACAACCATTTAGTCAAGGCATCTTTATTATTTTCTAAAGAACTTAAATCTTCGTCCTTCATTGAAACAGCACTTGTAAAGCATTTACCTTCTTTTGTTTTATTTTTTTATAAAATCCAACATCATGAACATACGCAATATGCAATTTTAAATATTTCGCAAAAAGCCGGATTAAATAGTGTACTAATTGTTTTGATGATTTTTACGATTAGTAACATTGGTTTTGCCTTTAAAACCCACAATCCCCTTTTAAACAATCTCAGCACCATTTTTATGATGCGGACCTTTGTTGATTTATGCGGGATTTTATTAATCAGTCTGCAAGAAACCCAGCGTTATGAGCACTACTTGCACAATGATTTAATGCAGATGAACAATATGCTTCAGTCACAATACGAGCTGTATCAAACCCTATCGTGAGAGTTCGGAAACAGTTAATCGGCGTTTTCACGATTTAAAACACCAGCTAGATATCATTGCACTGGAAAGTGATTCTGAAAAGCGAAAAAATTATATCGACTCTTTGAGAAATGATGGAACTTATAGCAAATGTTATTAGCTAAAAGTTCTTTTTTATCTTAAATATACTTATTTTTGTCTTTTAAATTTAATAATATAAATAAAGAAATAAAATTGAAAGGAAAACAAATATGATTAAAAAAGTTACACTTATTAAATTAGCAGCTACAACAGGATTAGTATCAACTTTTGCCATAGGTGCACAATACTCAAATCCTAATATCTTTACACCTCAAACAGTAGAAACTTCAAGTAAAATTAAAGTTAAGTTAACTCAGCTAAATATTTATTCAAAGTAAATATCAATTATCTAGACTTAGATGCAGGTGTAGTTTATAAGAAACCTAATGCTCAAAAAACATCACTAATTTTACAAAATACAGTCAAAGTCTATGATGAAAAACAAGACTTAAATGGAACAATTTGGTATCATGTAGGAAAAAATAAATGGATTAATTCCTATGGCACTAATAAGCCTAAAGGAAAACAAATTAAAAATAATAATAATACAAAAAATACTACTTCACTAACTACGACTATAAATTCAAATGGTAAGTTAAATAAAAAAGATAATAGTAATAAATCAAACTTTACCACTAAAGATTTTGCACAAAAAGTTGAACATAGTTTTATTCAACAACTAAATGATTTACGAGCTAAGAAAAGAATGAGTCCTTTCATTGAAAACAACGAATTACAAAAATATGCCAATATAAGATCATCAGAAGCTATACAAAAACATAGTCACGTTAGACCTAACGGTGAAATGACCAAATATGGAGAAGTACTTTTAGGTGGTTCAGTTAGACCTGGAGATACTCCGAAACAAATTGCAAGTGGGATCTTAAATAGATTTATCTATAATGATTCAGTTGCTAACTGGAGACATAGAGATCTATTATTAAACGGCAACTATAATCAAATGGGCTGTGGATTTACCATTAATACAAATACTAGTGACAAATATGCAGCAGCATATGATTTCGTAGCCAACTTTTATTAATCCTTTATTTTGTTACTGTATAATTTCAACCTAAAAAAGCGTTAACCTACTTGCCTAAGTAAGCTAACGCTTTTTAACTACTCATATATTATGACTCAATCGTGTTTACATCAAATCCTATTTTTACAGGTAATGGAACATCCATAACCTCAACATGACTTTTATCACTAACGTTCCTTTTTAAAACTTAATTTCCTACTTACTTTAAATTACCATCTCTAAGTTCTTTATGAGTAGTTATCGTTGTAAATCTAATTGTTCTTTTAGATTCAACTTTATAGTAAATTACTAGCAAATCCCCTAAAATATGATATTCATTAAAACCTATCCATGGTTCGTCAGTTAATTTGTGATCATAATAAGGTCCATTTGGATCATTCGAATCATCTTTATTATGCGGTAATTTACCATCCCTTTGAAGCAAAATCATAGTATATTTTATTGCTTCTATGGCATCACGAGTTTCATCATCTTTTAACCCAAAACATTTCTTTAAATTGGCAAAACGTCTATCAAAAAGCTTAGTTGTTCTAATTTGATACATTTTAAACCCCTAAGTTCTTAAAATACTCATCTAAATCATCTACTTTGTTATCATCATCAGGAATTAATCCATTTACGATAGCAAGTTCCTTGATCATCGCTTTTTGACTTTCCTCATCAATGACCTTACTCTTATCAGGAACAACCTTTAAGCTAAAAGGAACAGCTTGCTCTCTAGCTACACGGGTAACAAAAATATTAAGCAATGCTGATGAAGTTAACCCCATATTCTCTGCTGCCTGATTAAAAAGATTTTTTGTATTTGAATCAACTTTAAAATTCATTGAAGCTGTTGACATACTGACCACTCCTATAATGTTCTAATCGCTATTCATCTTATATAATAATTATACTAATTGACATCATAGCAGACAATTTAAACACTATATTTTTACCAAAAATCAAAAAAGGAATGCCCTCCAACAAAGGCATTCTTTTTACTTTATATCAAACTTTAATTACTTGTTAACAGCTTCCTTAAAGTTCTTACCTGGCTTAAATGAAGGTGACTTACTTGCAGGAATAGTAATTTCTGCACCAGTTTGTGGGTTACGACCCTTACGAGCTGCACGATCACGAACTTCAAAAGTACCAAAGCCGATCAATTGAACCTTATCACCATCTGCCAAGTGGTTCTTGATGATTTCTAAAGTAGCCTCTAATGCACTCTTTGCATCTTTTTGACTCATTGCAGTTTCTTCTGCAATACCCTTAACAAGTTCATTCTTGTTCATAATATATCTCCTTTTTAACACCTGACAATAAATAAATTTAATCATTAATAACTATTAATTATATTATTAGCAATTATTTGATCAGGTAGTATCTCTTTAAACAAAACGTATTATATCAAATAGTCTAGCCCATTTCTAGATTTTAATTGATTTTCCTTAGCCTCTAAGCCATTTAAAAGCAAATTTATCTTTTAAAAGAATCAAAATCTTTGTAATCGATTACACCAGATGCTAATTTAAACTTGCAATGAATTAAAAAAGAGGAAAAATCATGAGTAAATTTTTTGTATTCAATGGTTCTAGTCGAGTTGCCAGAAATTTAATTAAAGATTTGGTCATCGATGGCTATCAAAAAGAAGTTTTGACCTTAAATCAACTAGATGAAGGAATGATTGATGGCATTAAAATCAAATACGTAATCGATTGGCTACTTGAAAATGGTTAATTCCCCATCCGCTTTGCATTGCCTCTAATAAAGAAACAAGCAATTGCCGCAACAAGTGCACTAATAACTAATCCTAAAAATGCACTTGAATAAGACTGCGTAACCTGGACAATCCAGCCAATCAATAACGGTCCACAAAAACCGCCAAGTTGACCGCCAAAGTTTACAATGCCGATCGATGAACCGTATGCTTTTTCAGACAAAATATTCGCAGTAAAACTAAAGATTCCCGTAAAAGCGAGCGACTTAACAAAGTAAATTAAAACTTCAAAACTAACGATGCCAACTAAAGATGTTGATTTAAATAAACCAAACATGAAAATCAACGTCAAAAATGAAGCAATAATGATCATCCAACGCTCTTTATTTTTAAAGAAATGAACCATCACAAAGCCCGAAATAAAGGCAGCAATACCACCTGACATGACTGGAAGTGGCACAAGCCATGCTAAGTTTTTTAAGTTTATTCCTTGCTCTTTTAAAAAGTACACTGGCATCCAGGTTTCAAGACCTTTAGTAATGATATTTAAAGCAAGACCAATTATTACAAAGGCCCAAACACGTGAATCAATATCTTTCCAAACAATTTTCTTAAATGTTTTTGATTCTTCCTTTAAACTCTTGAGCGGCCGCTCTAACAGGTAATAAATTAGCATTAAACCTAAGCCGCTAATTCCAAGCCAAACAAAAGAACTGCGCCAACCACTAGCTGCAATTATAGGAACAATTATTAACGGTGCAACAGCTGCTCCAGCGTAATTAGAAGAAATTAAAGCCGATGTTGCCTGCGATTTTTCTTTTTCACTGTAATCTTCAGAAATTTGCTTCAAGGCAGCAGATGGATATGGTCCTTCAGCTAACCCAAAGAGAAATCTAATTACAATTAAAGAAATTAAGGACCAGGCAATTCCCGTGACAATAGTCAACAATGACCACAATAGCAGGGTCACAATAATCATCCGTTTAGATCCTAAGCGATCGGTTAAAAAGCCACCCGGAATTTGCATAATTGTGTATCCCAGGAAAAAGCTACTCGCAGTCATGCCGAGCGCTGCAGCACCGACATTAAAATCTTTGCCGATATATGCTAGTGAAATATTCATTACTGTTCGATCAGCAAATAAAAGCATATAACCTAAATACAGTAAAACGAAAGTGATAAAGCGACTTCCTCGTGACTTATTTATCTTGTTTTCCATTCCTAACCTCGATTATTTAAAAATTTTGCTTCAATAAAAAACGCCGAATTTTGCCACTTGCATTTTTGGGTAATTCGCTAACAAAATGATATTCTTTTGGTACTTTGTAATGTGCCAAATGTTTAAAACCAAAATTAATTAGTTTTTGTGAATCAATTTTTTGCTCACTAACAACAAACGCAACTGGTACTTGACCCCATTCACGATCATTTTTACCAACAACGGCAATTTCTTTAATTCCTGGATAATTTTGATAAACTTGCTCAACTTCTTGCGGAAAAATGTTTTCACCACCAGAAATCAGCATTTCATCCTTTCGACCATCAATATAAAGATAACCATCTTGATCTAAATGTCCAACATCGCCTGTTTTATACCAGCCATTTATTTTCTTAGCTGGCAATTTTTCAGGTAAATTGAGATATCCGGGCGTCAGTGCTGGCGTTTTTAATAAAATTTCTCCATCATCGGTCAACCGAAGTTGCGTTGTAAAAAGCGGTTGCCCTACTGAGCCAATCTTCTTTAAAGCATCACTAGCCTTTAGCGCTATAATTTGTGAACAAGTTTCCGTCATGCCATAACACTGCACTACAGGAATGCCATATTTTTGACAGGAAAGTAAGGTTGGCCAATCTGTCGTTCCGCCGCCTAAAAGCATGCAGCGAAAGGCTGAATTGTAGCCTTTATTCGTTTCTTTTCGTCTTGCTAAAAGTTTCTTTAACATAAAAGGAACAACGGACATAATAGTCACAGGCTCTTGGATCAAAATGTGCTCAACTTTTTCGGCATCGAATTTTTCAACAATGCGCACTGTCATTCCGTAAATTAGGCCGCGCATCACGATTGAAAAGCCGCTAATGTGAAAAATTGGCGCAACGCAGAGCCATTCATCATCAGGCTGTAAACCTAAGTTTAAGCAAGATGAAACAGCTGAATAAAAGTGATTACCAAAAGTTTGTAAAACACCTTTAGGATTATCAGTTGTCCCCGAAGTATACATAATGCTAGCAACTTGATCATAGTCAAATTCAGAAATTAACTGTCCTTTTTCAGCTGGAATTTCCTTAAAAGCAGTAAATTTTTCAAACCGGCTATCCATTTCACCGCGCCAAAGACTATCCTCAACTAAACAAACTTGCAGCTGACTATCGTCGATTTGCCGCATTAATTCTTCCGTTGCTAGACGCCAATTTAACCAAACAATACTGCGACCGCTACAGATGATTGCTAAAGCAAGTTGATAAGTCACCAAATTATTTTTCGCAAGTAACCCGACGCGTTTGCCGGGGTGAATAATTTCTAACTTGCCTACTAATTCTTCAACTTTTTCTTTTAATTCCAGAAAACTTAATTTCTCACGACTATCAAAAACTGCGATATGATTAGGCAGCACTTGAGCTTGCTTTAAAAGCCAATTTTGTGTTTTCATCAGGCTGCCTTCTTTTTAAGGAAACTTAGGGAACTTATCGAAATCTGGCTTACGCTTTTCATTAAAGGCATCGCGGCCTTCTTTTCCTTCATCAGTCGTGTAAAAGAGCATCGTAGCATCCCCACCAAGTTGTTGCAAGCCAGCTAAGCCATCAGTATCAGCGTTCATAGCTGCCTTAATAAAGCGAAGAGCAGTTGGTGATTTGGTCAAAATTTCGTTACACCAATCTAGTGTCACTGATTCAACTTGATCAAGCGGCACCACTTTGTTAATCCAGTTCATTTGGTAAGCTTCTTCAGCATTGTAGAAGTGGTTAAGGAACCAGACTTCTTTTGCTCGCTTATGACCGATGACTCTAGCTAAATATCCTGAACCGTAACCAGCATCAAAACTACCAACCTTTGGACCAGTTTGACCAAATTTTGCATTATCAGCTGCAATTGTTAAATCACAGACTAGTTGTAAAATATTGCCGCCGCCAACTGACCAACCTTTTACCATGGCGATGACCGGCTTAGGAATAATTCTAATTAAGTGTTGTAAGTCTAAAACGTTCAAACGAGCAATTTTGTCAGGACCAACATAGCCACCGTTGCCACGAACAGTCTGGTCACCACCTGAAGAAAAGGCTTTGTTACCTGCTCCAGTTAGAATAATTACGCCAATTGTGCTATCATCACGACAAATGGTAAATGCATCGATCATTTGTTGAACCATTTCAGACGTAAAAGCATTCAACTTTTCTGGTTGGTTCATTGTGATTTTGGCAATTTTACCTGCTCTTTCAAAGAAAATTTCGGAATACTTTTTTACAGGTTTCCAATCAACTTTTGTCATATGTCCACTCTTTCTAAAAATAATGAGGTTAAAGATGAATTTATTAGAAAATTTAGGTATCAAAAAGGTCTCTGTCACCGCCGATAAAACAATTATCAGTGTTAGCGTAACAGATAAATTAAAGCAACCCTTTGGATTAGTTCATGGTGGTATCAATGGCGTATTAGCTGAAACTGCTGCCTCGCTCGGTGCAAATGAATGGCTCAAAGAAAATATCCCCGGTCAGATTTGTGTCGGAATGAACATTAATACTGAACACTTGCGTCCGGTAAAAATTGGCGAAATTCGCGCAATTGCACAATCGTTAAAGACTGGACGTAAATTTCAGACTTGGCAGGTTAATCTTTATAATTTTGATAAATTAACTAGTACAAGCATGATAACTTTGGCTAATATTGAAAAGCCTTAGTTTTATACTAGTAGAGGCATTATCAAGTATCAATAACTAACAATTTAGAATTGAATAACGTATTTTTAATTGCGGACAGATTATTTAATTCTAATTACTAATAATCGGAAAATTTCATAATAAATTGTAGTTTAGCTGTTAATTTGTATTCTTTTTAAATAACTAGTTAATGTAAACGATTACAATAAATGGGCAAATTCTGTTAAATTTTTTGCATGTTTTTTATTTAAGTAAATTAATCCACTATGTTATAACATGTTATAATTATATAAAAAGATCGTGAGGTGCTAAAAATGAAAAAATTAAAGGTAAGAAAAATCGGCAATTCTCTAGGAAGCATCTTCCCAAAAGATTGGGAAGTCAGAGAGGGTGCAACGCTCAATTATGAGGTTGATAAAAAGAATCACAAGGTTATTATTGATCTAAATTATATTGATATTGAACATGATCGAAATTTGATCGAAAAAAGTTTTTCTGACTTTGAAAAACATGAATATTTATCTGAAAAAGATATGCAAGCTAAGTTTGGAAAGTATGGTTGGACAAAATAATGTTTGAAATAAAATATAGCAGAAATTTTATTAATTCATTAGAAAAAGAAATAAACTACTGGAAAAATGAGCTAGAGTTTTCAGATGAACAAATAAAAAAATATATTTCACTAATTTCAAAAAATATTCAATTATTAAAGAATTTTCCTTATATTAGTAAAGATGTAAGTTCAATTTACGAATTTCATGTTTCGACTTATCGAATAACTATTGGAAAAAAATACGCTATTTTTTATCGTATCGATGATATAAATAAAATAATAATGGTTGGTAGTCTATTTAATAATAGACAAATGAGGATCGAATTTTAATCATCAATTTCATATAATTCTGCTAGTTCTAACAAGAATTCCCTCATAAAAGGCAATGAAAATGTCACTTTTCCGTAACCTGCATCAACAATTACCTGGCTATCCATTAATCTCTGCCGATATTGTGATACATAATTTGAAATCTTCTTTCACTGAAGATTTCAAAACCATATCGATTGCATTGTTCGATTAATTCCTTATCCATAATTTTTTCCCTTATAAAAACTGAATGATTTAGTTAAGTGCTTTTGCTGTTAATTCGTAAACAGGATATGAATTAAAGCCGCTATGTAAATCTTCAATAGCAGACTTCTTAATTACACCTTGTTTTTCGAGTTGAGGTAGTACAGCATCACAATAACTACTTGGATTGAAAGCAAAATGATTAGCTGGTAAAGATGTGAAATTACCGCTAATAATTTGACCCCAATCATCATCGTCATCATGGCTGTCTAACAAAGATACTGTAGTTGTTGAAGTTCCAAATGGACCTTCTTCAACATTAACAATTAAAGTATCGTAAGCGTTAAACTCAGTTTTTACAGGTTGAATGTTAATTACTTTTTGCATTTTAAATTTCTCCTTTAAACAAAAAAAGACCAGTGAATCAATAAAGATTTCATTGGTCTTCTTTTAATTACTTAATTATTTCAAATATCCGTGGAATAGTTCGCCATGCGTTCCTAAACGAATAAAACGAATTATTTTTTTGTTTTTAACAACTTTATAAATTACTAGAATACTTATCTTATTATCATCTAAAAGATGAAATTCATCATATCCTACGTAATTTAATTTAGTGTTGCTTAATCCATGTGGATCATATTCATCAGGAATTTCTCCCGTTTCTGTAATAATATCAGCAACACCTTGAATTTCATCCCAAATTGAAGGAATGGACTTACTCCATTTCCTAGCATCCAAAATAAATTGGCTTTCAGGGATGATTTTAAAATGTTTTTCTGACATTATTATTCCTTATATTTTTTCATATAATTTACTAAGCTTTTACCATCTGAAAATGCTGGAGTATCTTCAGGTAATAAACCTTGGTCTTTTTTTTCAGCTATTTCAATAGCCTTTTCTGTTTTTTCACGTGGTAAATCTTCAGGAACCTTTACTGAAAAAGGAATTTGACCCTGAACTAGAAATTGAGTAACTGCCATATTGACGTAAGAATTGAAATTTAATCCAATCTTTTTCAATTGCTTATCGGCAGCTTCCTTCGTTGCTTTATCCATGCGAATTGAAGAAGTAGTAATTGACATATAGCGTCCCTCCTTTATTTGCTTTGATTATAGCACATTTAAAATACTAATGACATCAAACTAGTATCAATAATATTTATTAAGCATACTCAACAGTATTTTTTTGTAGTTTTGCTAACAATTTTAAATTGTCAAAATAATAAGTATTTTGATTCAATTTATTATATTTTGTTTTCAATGATTTTAATTTGTTCAAATCAATTGCTTGAGCTACTTTTAACTGTTGCAATGTTTCCATCACGATTGACTGACTAGGTAATTTGGATAACTTGGTCTTAATATGGTCTAGTTTCTTTAAAGCTTCTGCTTCAGAAAGCTCATCAGGTTCCCAATCAAGATGAATCCCAAGTTTTAATAGCGAAATAACAGGACAATTATATCTTAGTACCATTAATTCATTATGAATTTTTTCGTTAATATCATCATAGTTTTTAGCTACTTGATCTAATAACGGTACAAGGTCACTGCTAAGTGGAAAGGTGTGAGAAGTTTGTGAATAATCATTTAAGCCATATTTCTCACTAAAAGTATTTAACTTTTCTCCTATACTATTAACATCCTTATACAAGTCATCAATTTGTTTTTGATAAGTTTCCAAAAAATTAATTTGGGACTTATTCTTTAAGCATTCCTTTGTTATTAATTTTTTACGCAGTACTTCCTTATTAGGAGAGGTGTTGGTCAAATTAAAGAATTCTTCTTTTTCTTCTTCCTTCCAAAAGAGCGTTGTATCAAACTTCTTAAAATGAGAATATTTTGGAATTGGTTTATTACTAGTAACTATAGATGTTGAATCTAGTGACCAGCTTCCAACTAGAAGATTACCATCATCATAATCTCCTAAGCCAAGCCCGTTCCCAATAGCCAGCAATAATCCAAGAGGTGAATAAGAAAGTGCATTTACTTCGAAATCACTTTTATCTTCTTTTGGATAAAGCCAAGCATCATTGATAGGCAATGCTTCGGTATCAATCATCATTTCTTCAGTAACATTATAAATATAACGTCTACCTTTAAAATGATTAGGATTAATACTTTCACACTTATTATCAAACTCCTCTAGGCAACTACGGTTTTGTCTTTAGACTTTTGCACGTCGATGTTTGCTTGCTACTTTTCCAGCAATGATGCTCATCATGCTTTTAACTGAAAGAAATATGGTTGCTAAAGATAATCATGTTTTACAAATTATCCTAAGAACTGGAATTATCGTAACCTTTATCGGTGCCTTGATCTTCATGCTGGTTAATTATCACAACTTTGGTCCCGGTACTTGGGCTCTTGCTGTTGGGATCATCATACTACTAGTTGGAATTCTATATTTCTTATTCAAACCAAACAAAGATAAACAGAATTAATTAACTTAATTTCATAGAAAAAACGACTTAGTTAATAAAAGCTAAGTCGTTTTTTATATTTAGAATTATAAATATATTTATAATAATTTAAATTAGTATCATCTCTCCAAAATGGCTAACAAATCATCCTTATCAAGCACACCAGAAGTGAATTCTTTTCCACTCAAAACTTCTTCTGCCAACCTTGCCTTATTCTGCTGCAGCTCGATAATCTTTTCTTCAATTGTATCCTTTGCCACCATCTTATAAATCTGCACATTATGCTTTTGTCCAATTCGGTGAGCGCGATCGGTCGCCTGATTTTCTGCCGCAACATTCCACCATGGATCATAATGAATTACAACATCGGCACTCGTTAAGTTAATTCCTGTACCACCAGCTTTTAATGAAATCAAAAAGACAGCTGGCGAATTTAGTTGGTTAAATTCTTTAATTAATGCTTGCCGCTTTTGCTTAGGTGTCGAGCCAGTGATAACATAGGTCGCCATACCTAACTTTTGCAATTTTTTCTGAATAATATCTAGCATTGAAGTAAATTGTGAAAACAGTAAAACCTTGTGTCCATCTGCCAGCGAATTTTCTAATAATTCAAGCGTTGCGGCTAATTTCGCAGACTTACCGCGATAATCTTCATACAAAAGATGGGGATCACAGCACAATTCTCTTAATTTAGTAATTTCGGCCAAAACCTGGAGGCGCTGTTTCTTAAAGTCTTTTTCATCTTTTTTATGCAATTGATTGATCAATTTTTGTACCTGAGCTTGATACAAGTCATTTTGTTTTCCTGATAAATGGGTGTAAACAATATGTTCATTTTTCTCAGGTAAATCATGCAGCACATCCTTTTTGAGTCTCCGCAAAACAAAAGGCGCAATGATCTGACTTAAATTGTTTTCAATTTTTTCATTATTTTCTTTCACAATCGGCTTTTCATAATTGTTTTTGAAATAATCATATTCACCTAAAAAGCCTGGCATCAGGTAGTCAAAAATACTCCACAATTCACTCAAATTATTTTCAATCGGCGTCCCCGTGAGCGCTATGCGGTGATCAGAATTAATAACCTTAACTGCTTTAGAAACTGCGGCTTTCGCATTTTTAATATTTTGCGCTTCATCAATTACTTCCAGATCAAAGTTGATGTTTTCATAAAGTTCCAAATCGCGCTTCAAAGAGTCATAAGATGTGATCAAAACCTGATTTTTAACCTGCTTCAATTGCGCCCATCTTTGCTTCTTATCACCGCCCAAAACCAGCGTCTCAATTTCAGGAGCAAACTTTTTCATCTCGGCTTCCCAGTTATAAACCACCGATGCCGGAACAATGATTATGCTTGGTAAATTTGTTTTATTGCGCCGTGATAATAGAATAGCGATGGTCTGGAGTGTTTTACCTAAACCCATTTCATCGGCAAGTAGACCTCCTAAGTTATAATCAAGCAAACCGCTCATCCATTCAAAGCCTTGAACCTGATATGGTCGCATGACGGTTTTCACGGATGCAGGAACTGTTTCCTTCTTTGCTTTGCCTTTTTCAAGATCCGCAATCAACTTTTTAAATTGATCATTACTTGTATAAGTCAAGCCGCCGCGTCTCTCCAACATTTTTTCGAGATAAAAGGCACGATAGGCTGGAATAGCCATTTTTCCTTTAACGAAGCGTTTAAGACTCAAACCTAAATTAGTCATGATTTGGTCCAAATCCTCTAGTGAAGGTGACTCTAGACTATGCATTTGTCCGTTACGCAACATGAAGTAATGCCGTTTTTTCTGATAAGCGTTTAAAATCGCTTGAATATCCTCAGGAGCCAATTGATCACCCGCAACCGTTAAATCAAGTGTATTTTTACTCAAGCGAATGCCTAAGCTGACGTTAAATTTGCTCTTGATATTGCCTAATAAGCGCTTAAAAGCAGCCGTCGCCTTAACTTGTCCAACTTTCTTAAGTTGATTGATTCCTTCATCAAAAAAGTAATCGATTTTATCAGCCGAACCGATTGATAAGGTATACTTATTGGAAACATCTTTGACAAAGCCTAGTTTTAAAATTGCCTGTTTAGCAGCTTTTTCCTCATTCATTTCCCGGGGAATTTTTGCATCACTTTTTTCTTCAAGTTGAAATTCTTGTTTGCCATAAAAAACAGTAGGTGTGCAAACAATATTTTGATCGGCAAAATCTAGTCTAAAGACAAATTCAGCTTTAGGTGGTAGAGCCTTTTGCAAATCCGAATAACCACTAAGTGCAAAATTGCCACTTCGATTAAGCTGAGGCAATACTTTTCGACCTAAAGTTTGGATAGTTTTATGTCCAAAAGTCATCTCACCACCCATTTCGATACCATAGCGATCTAAATAATTAGGATCAATCTTAGAAAAACAGGTCCAAGTTCCTGTCTTATAGTAATAAAAATGTCTGCTACCACGAATTAAACCATCTAAATCATAAATTGGGACCAAATAATCTAAATAAAGAGTCGCTTTATTTGTCTTTTTATCAAAATTGATTTTTAGTGGTAATTTATCTTGACGTTCATCATAATGTACAAGCCTGGTTTTATCATAAAGCGTTACACCGTTATGCATCAGGCGATCCACCATATCGGCAACACTTCCAGTCAGCGGTATCGTCTTAAAAGCATAGGCTGAGAAGGCATTACGTGCTTTCTGAACTGCTTCACTGCTATCAATGATATTTTCAAGTAATTCATACCAAGCTCGACTGCTGTCATCCATCTGCTCAATTTCAACTGTCCGATTAAAATATTTGCCCATATCAAGTGGGCGATTTTCGCGAACACTATCAACGAAAGCTGGCAAACTTTTTATCTGATATAGATGCGCATCCTGACCCAACTTAAAACTCAACTCGGGTGAAGCACTAAAACCATCGGCAAGGATTTGTGCTCTCAAAGTTATGGGTAAATCATGATCAGCTTTAGTAAAATGATTAAGCAAAATCCGCGCCGAACTGTTTGTTTCTTCGACAGGATTTTCACGAATGTAATAGTGCAAAAACTTCTTTAAGCCAATGATTTTTAAAGCGCTAGTACTATAATTACGAATCATTGAATTAACGCTAATTTTTAAAATATCATGCGCCGAAAAAGTGATTTTGATTTCAAAATGTAAAAAGCCATTCATTAAAAGCAGATCAAATATATATTTCCCGTTACCCAAAGACTCAAAATCATGCGTCTGGACTTGAACTTGTTGTTCTAGTTGCCTAGCCTCTTCATATTCAAAATTTTCAAATATCTGTTTCCTAACGATTATTCTTGGATTAATATCGACATCGGCTTGTGCGATTTCCTTCAAAAAAAGAGGACTAAGTGTTTCTATTAATGCTTTTCTCATCTAGGATCTACTCTTTCTTTTAGGTTAACTTACTAAAAAAATAAGCCTTATCGCTCTTCACGATATGGCTTATTCATTTTCATTATTATAGCATTTATTCAATTTATTTTGGCTCTATAAATCCACTTGTCCCACTAAGTCATTAATGTCACTGACACCTAATTTATCAAGATAATGCGGCAATTCTTCAGCAAGATGTGGAATAATTAATTCATCCCTAAAATGTGCTGAACCAATCGCTACTGCATTTGCACCAGCTAAAAAGAACTTCACAACATCTGTAACTGATCTGATACCGCCCATCCCAATAATCGGCAAATTTGTTTCCTGCCGAATTTGATAGACCATCCGTAACGCTACAGGACGAATGCAATTACCGGATAAGCCGCCCATCCCATTGCCTAAAACAGCTTTTCTGGCTCGGACATCAATATCTAGTCCTAAAAGAGTATTAATTAATGACAAGCCATCTGCCCCACCAGCTTCTGCTGCTTTGGCTATCATTACAACGTCTGTAACGTTCGGCGTTAACTTTACATAAATTGGGATATTTACTATCTGCTTAATTTTTGCAGTTAAATCTTCGACGATCTTGGGATCAATGCCGAATTGCATCCCGCCTGCCTTAACATTAGGACAGGAAACGTTTATTTCCAAGGCATTAACCATTTGACTGCTGGCAAGCTTCTCAGCTACATAGAGATAGTCATCAATCGTTTCGCCACCAACACTCGCAATAATCGGTAAATCCGGATACTTTTTTCTTAATTCAGCTAATTTAACCTCAACCACCTGATCAACACCTGGGTTGGTTAAACCAACTGAATTCAAAACGCCGTTATCCAAAACTTTTATTTGAGGTTGCGGATTGCCTATTTTTGCTTTTCTAGTGGTTGTTTTAAGCACTAAAGCACCCATTTGATTTAAATCAAACTTCTGTGCTGCTGGCGTATCACCAAAGCCAAAAGTTCCACTAGCTGGCATCAATGGATTTTTTAACTTCAATCCTGGTAAATTAACTACGACTTCCGTCATTTAAGCCACGCTTTCTTGTTAATTCACGAAGACCTGGCAAGCTGATCATGACTGCAAAGCTGATGATGTAGAGTGCAGATAAGAAGCCCATTACAACTGCCAAAGTGTAGTGATCCATTAAGATTCCGATGACAACTGATGAGAAGCCACCGATTGCACGTCCCACATTAACGATAATGTTATTAGCTGAAGATCTTACTTCAGTTGGGTAAAGACGGCTGATAACTGCACCGTAGCCACCAAACATACCGTTTGAGAAGAAGCCAACCACTGCACCAATAAGCAGCAAGGTTTCCATATTTTTAGCTAAGCTTAAAGTGTAAACCATCACAGCTGAACCGATTAAGAATATTGCGAAAGCTCTGCGTGGTCCAAATTTATCAAAGATTGAACCAAAGGTCATCATTCCGATGCTCATTCCGATAATCGTCGAAATCATCCATAAGCTTGATCCAGAAACATTCAAGTTTAATTGTTTTTGTACAATTGTTGGTAACCAGTTCATTAGGCCGAAGTAGCCAGCAATTTGTACAGTCATCATCACCATCAAACCCAATGTTTGCAAAGCTAAGCGTGGTGTTGAGAACATCTTCTTAACAACATCACGGAGTAGCGAACCTTTTTCTTCAGCTTTAACTTCCAAGAACTGTTCACTCTCTTGAACGTGACGACGAATGAAGATGATTAAAATTACCGGAATAATTCCTACTAAAAAGAGTGTATGCCAACCAGCAGCCGGAATAATCCAAGCAGCAACTAAAGCTGCAATAATTGCCCCGATTTGACCACCAATAGCGGCAATCGATGTCATCTTTCCGATTTGATGATGATCAAAATTTTCTGCGATTAGCGCAATACCGACTCCATATTCCCCACCAGCTCCGATACCGGCAAGAAAACGGAGGGCATAAATTAGATAAATATTGTTTGCAAAAGCCATTAACGCGGTTGCGACTGCAAAAATGATGATTGTGTGGCTGAATATTTTTACTCGGCCAATCTTATCACCAAGAAAGCCGAAAACTATTCCTCCGAATAACATCCCTAAGTTGGTGATTGAGCCGATTAATCCAGCAGCACCTCCACTTAAGTGCAGCTGCGCAATCATTGAACTCATTGCAAACGATAAAAAAAGCACATCCATGTTCTCTAATGCAAATCCAGATGAAGTAGATGCAATAACCCACTTCTGGTTTTTAGATAGTCCACGACTGTGCCCAATAGTATTGTCCATATTTAATTCCTCCAAAACGAATGCTCTCTGTCATTCAATTATTTTTTCAGGAACACATATTACACCCTTTTCTAGATTTTGCAATAAAAATTTTATTTAAAAATAAATCTGCTTTTTGGAAATGATGATGCTATTCTTTGTGAGAATTAAATATAAAAACTTTAAACGGTACAGAGAGACCGCAAGTTTTTAAAAGGCATAAATTTATCTTAGGATAAGTCTATTTTGTTGCAATCTCTCTGCACCAAAATAGACTTTTTTGTTTGCAGGAGGAAAAATGAATAAACCTGTAATTGTGGCATTAGATGTTGATAATCGCACTCAATTAGACGAATTATTAGAAATACTAGGTAAAAGCCAGGATGTAAATATTAAGATTGGCATGGAACTATTTTTCAATCAAGGTGAAAAAATAGTGACTGACTTAGCTGCTAAAGGATACAAAATCTTTTTAGATCTTAAACTTCATGACATTCCTAATACTGTCTACAGCGGTATGAAGCAACTCGCAAAATTAGGCATTACTTATACTACTGTTCATGCTTTAGGTGGCAGCCAAATGATTCATGCAGCAAAGCAAGGCTTAATTGAGGGTACGCCGAGTGGTAAAAGCGTCCCTAAATTACTAGCTGTCACTGAATTAACCTCGATTTCTGATGAGGTTTTAGCGAATGAACAAAATTGTAAATTACCAATGCAAGAAGAAGTTACTTCTTTAGCAAAAATGGCCAAAAAAGCCGGTGCCGACGGTGTTATCTGTTCTGCACGCGAAGTTGAAGATTTAAGGAGAAATGTCGGTACGGACTTTTTATACGTAACACCTGGCATCAGACCAGCTGCTAATAGTCATGATGATCAAGCCCGCACGGCAACACCAGGGCAAGCAGGAAAATGGGGTTCTAGTGCGTTAGTGGTTGGCCGCCCAATTACGTTAGCAAGCGATCCAGCTGCAAGTTATCAAGAGATTATGGAGGAGTTTAATCAAAATGTACAAGACTAAGATTATTGAAAATTTAATCGAAAAAAAGATTGTCTCAATCTCACCCGATAAGCCTTTTACCTATGCAAGTGGGATGCTTTCACCGATTTACACTGATTTTCGCCTAACCATTTCTTATCCAAATTTGCGGTCAATGATTGCCAAAGATATGGCTACTTTAATTAAAGAAAAATATCCAGACGTTAATATTATTGGCGGTGTAGCAACTGCGGGAATTCCACATGCTGCTTGGATTGCGGCAGAGATGAATTTGCCCATGATTTACGTTCGCCCTAAGCCCAAAGATCACGGCAAGGGTCGTCAAATTGAAGGCCGCTTTACGAAGAATGATAAAATCGTTTTAATTGATGATTTGATTACTACTGGTGGTTCAGTTTTAAATGCAGTTAAAGCGACGCAAAAAGATGGCGGCCAAGTTTTAGGAGTAAGTTCGATCTTTACCTATTACTTACCCGATGCCAAAAATAATTTTGAACAAGCAAATATCCGTTTTGAACCACTTATCTCCTATCCTGAATTATTAAAACAAGAAAAGGCAAATAACCACGTTTCTGAATCTCAATATGATCTACTGAAGACCTGGCATGAAGATCCTTGGAAGTGGGGCAAGCAGTTTTCTAATCAAGATTAATTGCAAAACAAAAACAGCCGAGCGCCATGATATTTAAATTATCATTAGTGCTCAAGGCTGTTTTTTTCTTTTTATCTATTAGAAAAAGTATTTGGCTTAATGCGATTCAAAATTTCATAGCCGATGTCCTTGTTGCGATTTTCATCATTTTGTGTTTGATTTAAAAACATCACTAAACCATTCTTATTATCATTTGTCATTTGGAACCAATTACCAAAGTGAGTCCCATGCAAGTTACCATAAGCCATCTTTAACTTGCCATTTTTCTTAATATAAAGACCGCCAGAGTAACTATTGGTTTGATATTTTAAATTAGTTAATTCATCAAATTGCTTTTGTGACAAAATTTTGCCATTAGTTAAACCAAGTTGGATCTTGTAATAATCCTTTGGCGTGGTGTAAATATTAGCAGCTCCTGGTAATTGTGAAGTTTGCTGGATTGAAGCTGTTTTTGGCTGCTGGTAATTATGTCTGTTCCAAGTATAGGAAATCGCTCTAATCTTATTTTTAGGAATTTGTGTGCCGATGAAAGTATTTTTCAGTTTTAAAGGCTTGATAATACGGTTATTCACATTGGTTGCATATGATTTACCAGTTTCTTTGCGAATAATCCCGGCTAGTAAGATAAAGTTAGTGTTATTGTATGAAAAATGTCCAGGATTATTTTCTGAATGGAGACTTAATTGATTAAGTACCCAGTCAATAGCACCCAATTCTGAATAAATTGTGTGTCTTTTAGCTTCAGTTCCGCTCATTACAATTCCAGAAGTGTGCGTCAATAAATTACCAACCCTGATATTTTTTGAATTTTTGATTGATGGATACCAGCGAGAGATTGGAGTATTCGCGGTAAACTTCTTTTGATTGATCAGTTGTTGAATGATAGCACCCGTCATGATTTTCTGTAAGGAACAAACTGGATAGATAACGTTTTTATTACCGTTTCCAAGTCTTCGACCGTAGAAACCATAACCATAGCTTATCTGCTGTGCGTGTCCATCTTTAATTACGACGACTGAACCGCGAGCTTTATATTTAGCGATTGTTTTTCTGACAAAAGATCGCATTTCGGACTTGTTGTAACTTGCAGCTTTAGCTTGCTGATTATCAGCAAACAAAACTATTAATGATAAAAGTGCTGTAATTACTAAAAAGTACTTTAAAAATTTTTTCTTCAAAATAACCTTCTCTTTCTCTTCTTTCTTTACTTCAATTACAGCCTAACATTCATCCATTTCAAAAAAGTTACAATACAATAAAAAGATTCTTTGACTATTACTTCTTTGTTACTTAAAACGTAAATTATTAACAAGAACCAAATGCTTTCTTAAACCAAATTGGACAAATGTCTTTTTGCCAATTCACTTTAATTTATGAATTCTGACAGTTTTACCCGCTTTTACTTGTTTATGCATCTTCTTACCTTTTGCGGCATAGACGGAGATTTTATTTCCTTTAGCTACCAATTTGGCCTTACCAGATAAGACAATTTCATGCTTCTTGGCTAACGAAATTAACTTTTTAAGCGAAATTTTTTGCCATTTATTCTTATGTTTAAGTAAGAATTTTCCTTTGGCAATTTTAACTTTTACTTTAGTTTTAGCCTTCTTCTTGGCCTTAATTACATATTTTTGTTTCTTATTTTTTGTCTTCTTTTCAGGTAAAACTTTCGTTTCGCTAGACGTATTATTTTCTAAATTAGCTTCTACTTGGGTATTTGGAAGAGTGACAACTAATTCCGGTGTATTTTTACTAAAATCTTCTTCAACTTGTGTTGCTTCATCTTGGATTTGCGTAGTTGTTTGCGTTTCTTCTTCCTT
>JAHLFT010000030.1 GCA_018883635.1 Candidatus Lactobacillus pullistercoris | reverse complement strand
TCATAGCCTTTTCTTAACTCTGGATGCTTTTTAATATCATTTTTAATATAATCTTGAATTTTACTCATATTTTTAGTCCCAATCTATTTCCTTAAAAAAATCATCATACTCAACAACCTTAACATTCTTCTCTGTTGCATAGGTTCTAAAGCCGTCTGTAACTTCTTTGGCAAAAAAGTACAAATAATGTTGCCTTATTTTAGGAATTAAAAATGATCTTTCAATCAACGTATCAATCATTTCAGGCTTCACTTTATCCGCTGGACGCCACTTACACTCACCAATTATTGCCTTATTATTAGTGAAATCTGGAGCAACAATATCGACTTCTTCTTCCCGCTTTTTCACAGGATTAGGTCCCCACCAATGAGCAATCGTCCTAATCCCAATCGGTAATTCTTTGTTTTTCCACAACCAATCACCAGCAGCTTTTTCAAATACTGGTTCTAAAAATCTAGGAAATTCAGACATAATATAATCTAATAAGCGATCTGTCTGCCCTCTTACTGCTTGGCTTAACTTATCTAGTACGACGTAATCAATCTCACGCTTTTCTTTAAGAAAAGCACGTTCATAACTAGAAGCTACTGATTCTTCATCTAACGGTGATAAATAAATTCGATTGCTACGCAAAAGAAAAGTCAATGTGTTTTCATTTTGCACTTCAGAAATACGCCTAGACAATCCTGTCATCAATAATGAAACATCATATTCATCCCCCAATTAAAGTTTGGTATTCTGAACCAAATGCCCGAACGTCATCACTAATTTCTATTACTTATTTTACAATTACTCAAATAATATAAATATCCTCAAGCCAAATAAAAAAGCAGCCCTAATGGGCTGCTTTTACTCAAGGCAAATAATAAAAATTATCTGTGGGACGACTTGTTCACATCAAGTGTTGCCCAGCATCAATACTTCCCGTATCTTGGTATTTAAACCAGATGCCCTCTATCTCAAAAATATACGCATCTCGCGTTCTTTTATCGACTCGTCGATGCTATTATATCTTATTTTTCTTTCTCCTGTAAAATCTTTTGGTTCGGTAAAACATTTCAATAAACATCGTTGAAAGCAACATCCCCAGCGCAATCGCACAAGTAACGATTGCTACTTTTAAAATCGCCGTTTCCGCATCAAAAGTTTCGCCATCAACTAGTGCTCGCACAGCCTGATAAGCTGGCACACCTGGCACTAGCGGCACTAAAGCCGGAATATTAAACACTGTAACAGGGCACTTTTTGATCCGCGCAAAAATCAAACCCAAAATTCCGATAATAAAGGCCCCTAATAAATTGGAAAGCATCCGGCCCATTCCAAAGCGAAAACAGAACCAATACATCATCCAGCCAACCGTCCCACTTATTCCGGCTAAATTCAAAGCTCGATGCGGAACGTTAATTGTCAAAGCAAAGCCAATCGAAGCAATATATGAAAAGGTAATATTAATTATTATTTCTAACCAAAAAGGCATCGTTTATGCTCCTAAAAATTTAATGATGATTGCCACCCCACCACCTAAGGCCAAGGCAGTTAACGTAGCTTCAAATAATCTGACAATTCCTGATAATAGATCCCCCATGAACAAATCACGCAGGGCGTTAGTTAAGGCTAATCCCGGTACTAAAGTCATCAAGGCCCCAATCAAAATATTGTCCGTAATCATATTCGGAAATAAATGGGTTATCCCAACGGTTATGATCCCCATCACCATTGCCGCAATTAGTTCCGACAAAAATCTAACTTTGGTAAAGCGTTTGAAATAAATATAAGCTAGATAGCCAAATGCACCAACTATTGCTGCCGCTGGAAAGTCCACCCAGTCATAATTATCCATGAACAACACCATCAGCGTTGCACTCAAAGCTGCAGCACCTAATACTTGCAGCCAAAGTGGAAAAGTCGGCGTGGCATCGGCCGTCAAAATAATCCGATTACGCAATTCACTAATATTGATTTTTTTTGCCGCAAACTTTCGTGACAAAGCATTCACGCGATCAACTAACTCTAAGTTAATATTACGATCACGAATTTGTTTCATCTGCGACAATTTTCCGCCATCTAAACTCATAAAAACACAGGTAGGTGTCGCAAAAACACGCGGATCTTCGACCCCGGCATTGCGCGCAATCCGCATCATTGTATCTTCAACGCGGTACATTTCACTCCCGCCTTCAATCATTAGCCTGCCGGCGGTTAAACAAATATCTATTACTTCTTGATGAAAATTGACACTTTCTTTGTCAGCCATAATTTTTACCTACATTTTTTCTAAATCGACAGTTTTATCAATCCAGTCACCGCGGAAGAAGTCACGTTCGTGAGAAACAATAATAACCCCACCTGGGAAGTTGACAATTGCCTTACGTAAAGCATCTTTAGTGTCATTATCAAGGTGGTTAGTCGGTTCATCCAAGAAGAGTAAGTTAGCTGGTTCAAACTGCATCTTTGCTAATTTAACTTTTTCTTGTTCCCCACCAGATAATTCCTTTAGTGGGCTCATGGCTTGCTGCGCAGTTAAGCCCATTCGTGCTAAAGCTTGTCGTAATTCTTTTGGCTTCTTTCGTTCAAATTCTTCCTGTAAATATTGTAGCGGTGTCATATTTTTATTTGGCCAAGCTAGATCCTGCTTGAAATAAGCTAATTTAGCTGTAACTGAAAGCTCATATGAACCATAAATTGGCTTTAATTTACCTAGCAAAGTCTTAAGCAAGGTCGTTTTACCAATTCCGTTAAAACCGGTGATCGCTACTTTTTCATTGCCACCCACAGAAAAGTTAAAGGCAGATTTAACCAAAGCCTGATCATAACCAATCACCAAATCTTGAGTTTGTAACAATAAATTAGAAGCTGTAGCCACATATGGAAATTCAAACTTGGCCTTGCGGTTGTTCTTGGGCGGATTCAAGACATCCATCCGGTCTAATTGCCGTTGCCGCGACTTAGCACTTTTAGCACGCGTACCAGCCTTATTCTTTCTAATATATGCTTCCGTTTTCGCAATCTTACGCTGCTGATTAGCGTAGGCCTTCAAATAAGTTTCCCGGTTAGCAGCCTTTTGCCGCATCGCCTGCTTCAAGGTTCCTGTATAACGCGTAATCGTTCCAAAATCGATATCAATGATGCAGTTAGTGATTCGCCCCAAAAAGTCATAGTCGTGGCTAACGACGATAAAGGCTCCTTCAAAATCATTTAAATAATCAACTAGCCAGTCAATGTGAGAAACATCAAGGTAGTTGGTCGGTTCGTCTAAGACCAGGACATTAGGATTTTGCAGAAGCAATTTAGCCAAAATAATTTTTGACCTCTGTCCGCCGGAAAGCTTCGAAACATCCCGATCATAACCCAGTTCCGCTAGGCCTAATCCAGACGCAACCCGCTCAATTTCCGTCTCAATATCATAGAAATTGTTTTCTTCCAGATAAGTTTGAATTTTGCCTGCCTTTTCAAGAAGAGCCTCATCACTATTTTCAGCATACTTAACATAGAGTTCGTTTAGCTCTTTTTCCTTTTCAAATAAATGGGCAAAAGCCGTTTTTAAAAAGCCCTTGATGGTCACGCCCTCTTTTAACTTGGCATACTGGTCCAAATAACCAACTGAGACCTTGTTCTGCCACTTAACTTGACCATCATCAGGCAACATTTCTCCCGTCAAAATCTTGATTAAGGTTGATTTACCCACACCATTTTGTCCAGTAACTCCCATATGATCTTCTTTGTTTAGCACAAAATTGGCATCTTCATATAGAGTCTTATCAATAAAACTTTGACTTAAATTTTTAACTTCTAGTAAACTCACTTAACTCAATCCCTTATTTAAAGTTTTTTTCGTATTCCTGCAATGCATTCAATACTTTTGGCCAGTATCTTTTAGGCAAAATCAGTTGCAACTTATTATGATAAATTGGAAAATCGCTTGCTTTTAAGCCGGTAATTCGCGCCAGTTCTTTATCAGTTAATTTATATTTAAAAACAATGCGTTTGATTTCTATACTAGCATGTGCTCTAAAATAAGACAGAATGTAAAAACAAATTGCAATGATTCCTGCAATAATGATCGAAACTGATAGATTTATTTTAAGCGATCTTACGCAAATAAAAAATACTGCAATATAAGAAATTATGGCTGAAATTACAGCATAGATAATGGGGAAAACTTTACGTTTGTTCATGATTTTTCCTTTCTGCCTTTAATACTTACTTTATATATTAACAAGTAATCGATAATAAATGATATAAAGAAAAAAGTCTTACCAATTTTTTCGGTAAAACTTTTTCTGATCAATTAATATTATCTAATATTTTCTAATTGTTTGAATGTAACAACCGCTTGTAAACCAAGTCCTCTAGCATACCTATCAAGGGTTTCTAAACTAGGTATTTAAGTCAAATTCTCTATTTTAGATAACTGTGGTTGTTTCATGCCAATTCTGCGAGCTAGTTCCATTTGAGATATTCCCTGTTTGATACTTTGAGCATGTAAATACGCCAGACTTTCAATAGCTGTCATTTCATCTGAACTAATAGAAGTTAAATTCTTTTTTACTTCATCCCATGTAGCCATATTAAGAATTCCAGTAGTAGTAACGGTTTGATTCAGAATTACAGCTCTTGTTTCACCTAAGCTTAAAGTATTACCTTCAATCGCATTTGAATTGTAAGCAAACCTGACCATGACATCATCTAAATATTCTTGCGGGTATCTAAGCATATTTATCACCTAACTTTTTATCTCATATCTACATTATAAATATTTTTCTCCAATTTCTAAACGCAAACTAATTACAAAAAATAAGCGATGAATTCCTAAAAAATTAATTCATCACTTATTTTCTTAATCTTAACTTTTAGTGATACATATCAAAGCGGCCAATTGCCAATGTTTCTTTCAAACCACCAGTTTCCCAAACTGACTTATCAATTGTGATCTTCTTCATCACAGAAGCCGGGTAGCCATGAAGCTTAGTTCCCATTGCAGTACCAACGGCCTTTTTACCTAAATCAACAAACACACCTAGGTCGTGATATACATACTTATCTGGACGACTGTGACCCATCACACGAGCGCGAATGTCATCGGCAGCATAGTTAGCCATTGACAATGCAAGTTGTCCCGTGTTTGGCCATGGCCAGCTCTTACCTGGTTGAAGAACTGAAGCAACATCCCCTAAAACATAAATATCTTCACTTTCAGGAGCAGTCAAGTGATCAGTTACAGTAATCTTGCCGCGGCGTTCTTTAAAGCCAGATGCAGTAATAACTGGGTTACCACTGAAGCCCATAAGCCAAATAATGTTATTAGCAGCGAGTTTATGTTCAGTATCATCATTTTTACCTTGCTTGTAATAAACCATGTCAGAAAAGATCTTGGTAATGCGGGCGCTATTGATGATTTCGATGTCGTTATTCTTAATTTGCTCTAAGGCATAATCTAATTGCTTATCATCAAACATTGGCAACATTCTAGGAGAACCATTGAACATCTTAATTTTAATTTGATCAGGACTAACACCAGCAACCTTGGCATAACTTTCACGTGAAGTTGCTATAGCACTAGTTACTTCGACAGCTTGGAAACCTGAACCACACATCACAATGGTTAAATCGTTAGGGTTCTTAGTTTCGCGGTAATCCTTCATACTTGCATAGATGTGATCGCGAATTGCTTCAGCACTTTTCACATTGTACATTGGCAAAGCATTTTCATCTGCACCGCCGATACCCATCGTGTTTAAAGTAAAGCCAAGGCCGATAACACAATAATCATACTTAAGTGGCTTATGACGTGCTAATTCAACTGTCTTATCTTTATAATTAATTCTCTTAACTTCATCTTGAATAAATGTGGTCATCTTGGGATTAATCACATCTGAGACTGGATAAGAGACAGCAGTATATGGTTCTTTACCTGAAGCTACATCATACAAACGGAAAGTTTCGCAGTGGAAAGGATTGCGATCAACTAAAACGATCTCAACTTCTTCTCTCATTTTCTTTTGTAGTTCTACAACTGTCTTAATGCCAGCAAAACCGGCACCTAATACAACAATTCTCTTCATGATGGTTCTCCTCTTCTTCTAAAATAAAATTCCTAAGAAATATGTAATCAAATATGTAGCTGATCCTACTAATAATGTTTTAACACCAGTTATGAATGTTTGGGTCTTAACTTGCTTATGAATTATAATCTTGTTCTGCTTATAAACGAACGGTACAATAATGACAGTAAGCCAAACGGTCTTTGGCGCAAGTCCTAAGAACGGTAAGAGCCAAATGATTATAAATGCTAAAATGTTTTTAACACTTAATGCAATCAATCCAACTTTTTTTCCGATAAAATGAATAATGGTCGTGCGGTGATTATCTTCATCTTCTTGTGCATCACATAAATTATTTGTAAGCATAAGATTAGAAATCCATAATTCATCCGCTAAGGCTACCAAAAATATTTGTCCGATCGTCGCCCAATTCCACTCAAACACTTGATAAGAATTAAGATAGACGCTCAGCAGTGCGATCATAAATCCCATTGTGAAGCCCGAAGCTAATTCTCCTAATGGTAAACTAGAAATTGGATGCGGACCGAAAGAATAAAGATAGCCAATTGCAAAGCAGAAGATACCCATATATAAAACAGGTAATCCCGCTTCTTTTACTAACCAAAGACCAAGTAATGCTGAAACTAAGCTAAAAGCAATAATTAAAGCTAAGACTAATTTAGGAGAAATATTTTCTCGTCCAATTATATTAGTCTTTTCTTGGTAACTTTTACTATCTGCGTGATAATAATCACAGTAATTGTCAAACATATCAACAACCATATTGAATAAAAACATTGCGATAAAGAACACAAATGCTAATAGCCAATTAACTTGGTGATAGTAGTAGGTGCTAAAACACATCCCTAATAAAAACGGAATGACGCTAGCAGTTTTAGCCTTAATTTCAATTAATTCTAAAAAAACACTCAAAGTCATTAACTTAACAACCTTTCACCATCTCGAACATTCTTACTAACTATATTATAAGGAATATAACTATGAATAACTCACAACTTTGGCATAAATATCCATTAATTAAAACTCAACTTGAAAGAGTCAATCACTGTATCGAAAAAACAATTCAAACACCTTATACAGATTTAGAAGATGCATTAATCACAATGGCCGATAATGGCGGTAAATACTTACGGCCTAGTTTGCTAATCTTATCAGCCCAAATCGCTAGTGGTAAAAAAGAAGTTTCAACACAAATCATCAAATTAGCAAGTTCGATTGAAATTTTGCACATGGCTTCTCTAATTCATGATGATATTATCGATGATTCTGATAAACGCCGCGGCAATCTTTCAGTTCAAGCTCACTTCGGTAAAGATACAGCCGTTTATGCTGGTGACCTATTATTCACTCATTTCTTTGATCTGATGTTGCAAACAGTCGATGAGCATAATTACATGGTTAAGAATGCTCATACGATGAGACATATTCTAAATGGCGAATTAGGACAAATGGCAGAACGTTTTAACCTTAAGCAAACTCTCGATGATTATCTAGATAATGTTAAAGGTAAAACTGCAGCCCTGTTCAAGCTGGCCAGTGAAGAAGGTGCACATTTTGCTGGCAAAGATGATCAAATCACTAAGGAAATGGCCGCTTTTGGTGAAAATCTTGGCATCGCCTTTCAAATGATTGACGATATTCTTGATTATGCTGGTGGCAAAAAGTTAAATAAACCAACTCTTGAGGACTTAGCAACAGGAGTATATTCCTTACCTCTTTTACTTGCATTAAATAAAGAAGATTTAAAAGAGCGCTTAGTGCCAATCCTCAATAAGCAAAGAATGATGACCGAAGATGATATGCAAAATGTACAAAATATCATCTTAGACAGTTCAATCATTGATGAAAGTCGCGCTTTAGCACAAAAATTTACTGATCGGGCAATTGCCAACTTAAATAATGTGCCTAGCTGTCCTTCAAGCAAGTTATTAATTAAAATGACCAAGCAGCTGGTTAACCGGACAATGTAAGAAATAATTTAATTAATTTTATTTCCTATAGCCGATATGAATCGCACCAGCACCCCAAGTTAATTTAGTCACAGAAACATCTTCGAAGCCTTTTTGTTCAAGTAGCTCTTTCAAACTATTTGCTGACAAAAAGGCTTTACTAGTTCTGGATAAATACTTGTAATCATCCACGTTACTCTTAGTTAACTTGGCAATATAAGGAAAAATCTTAAAATAGCCTTTCCAACCTACTTTGATAACTGGATTAGTCGGCTGCGACATTTCCAAAACAGCAAAGCACCCACCTGGTTTTAAAACCCGATATGCTTCAGCGATCGTTTTGCCCGCATCAGGCACATTGCGCAATCCAAAACAAATTGTCACACAATCAAAGCTTCGATCCGCAAAAGGTAAGTTCATTGCATCTGCCTTAAGCAAGCGGATCTTATTTTGCATATGCAGCTTTTTGATTTTATCTTTGGCAAGAGCCAGCATTTGTTCATTAAAATCAAGCCCCACTGCAAAGTGCGCTCTTTTTGCCAGTGCAATTGTGGAATCAGCTGTACCGCAGCACAAGTCAAGACACTCATCCTTTTTATTTAAATTGAGCTTTTTCAGAAAAGTTCTCCGCCAGATATTTTGAATTCCTAAACTGACAAAATTGTTCATCTTATCATAATTAGGTGCAACCCGGCTAAACAAGTCATGAACATCTCGCTCTGGAGTTTTATTAGTTAAAGCCATACAAATTCCTCTTAATAATTATTGGTAAGACTATAAACCTTGGTCCGCCTTTTTAAGTTCACGGAAACGCTCTTCGGTTTTCCACAAATTCTCTGGTGTTCCTTGCATATTAATTTTTCCGTCTTCGATAAAGATCACTTGATCCATCTTATCAATTCCTTGTAAGTGGTGAGTTATCCAAATCAGAGTTTTACCTGCAAGTTGATCCAAAAAGGTGTTGATCACGGCTTGTTCAGTAATTGGATCTAGTCCCACCGTTGGTTCATCTAATAAAACAATTGGGGTATCTTGGAGTAAAACCCGCGCTAAGGCTAAGCGGTGGCGTTCACCGCCAGAAAAGCGAAGTCCAGCTTCATCAACTTCAGTATCTAGCCCCTTAGTTAAAGATTGCACCATTTCGGCTAAACCAACTCGCCGTAAGGCATCCCAGAGCTGATCATCTGTCGCATTTTCATTACCTAAACGTAAATTATTACCAATCGTGGTATTAAACAAATATGGTTTTTGGTTGATAACACTAAAGTATTTTGACATTTGATCGCCAAAGCGATCAGTCTCAATACCATTTAATTTAATACTCCCAGCGCTTGGAACCCGGTCTCCGCGAAGTAGCGATGCAAAAGTACTTTTACCGGCACCACTCCGGCCTAAAATCGCAATTTTTTCACCGGTTTTAATCTCCAAATTGATACCGTGTAAAACTCCTTTATCAGTGCCAGGATAAGTATAATGCAAGTCTTGTACTGCCAAATTATACGGCGCTGCAATTTCAATTTTCTTTTGCTTTTCTTCTTTAGTAAGAGGCAAATTATTTAACCGGTTCAATGAGTCCTTATAAATATTGGTTTCTTGAACCGCAGAAGGCAAACTGGCGAAGGCCTCAACAGTTGGGAATAAAGCTAAAACAAAGGCTGCGATCCAGTTTGTATAGTATGTACTGCGCTGACCAAAGCGAATTGAACCCCAGACGATTAAACTAACAATTGCCAGCAAGAATACCAGTTGTAATAAGAAATCACGTACACGTTCAAACAGCTTCATTTCGTGATTAATCTTAAATAATTGCTTTTGATCGTTGACATGCAACTTTAAGAATTCTTTGCCACGACCAGATAATACCCAGTCACTGACACCCATCACATTATCAGTTAAATCCGTATACAACTTATTCTTAGTATTTTTTTCATAAGCTTGTCGAGCACCATTAATCAAAACTGACCAAATTGGAATTGCAAAAATTATGAGGGCAAAGACGATTAACATCCACAGACCCATTAATGGGGACAAAATACCAAGACCCACGACGATAATAGCGTAAAGGCCCCAGGCAACGAACATTGGGAAAATTGTCCGCAAGTATAAGTTTTGAATATGACTTACATCTTCAGACAAAAGACCTAAAATATCACCTAATTGGTATTTACTATTGAACTTCGTTGCATCTTGTTCTAGCGCATCATACAATTGCTGACGGAACTTAGAGGTCATCTTGAAAACCCAGTTGTGACTAACTAAACGTTCCATATAACGAACTGCAGGTCTAAAGACCCCGAAGGCTCTAGTCAAAACAATTGGGACGTAAACAAGCAAAATGTTTTCTGGGCGAGCGGCTGAACGACTAATTAAATAGCCGGCACAAAACATCAAGCCGCCACCACAGACGAAAGTTAAAATTCCTAAGAAAATCGCTAAGATCAAGGTTTTCTTATAGTGCTTTAAATATGGGCGAACCCAACGATCATCCTTTAATGCTTTTAAAATCGGAATTCGATTAATCATTGACTTCACCTCTCATTCCCTGCATCAATTTAGTAAAGTAACCATGCTTTTCTTGCAATTCATCATAAGTTCCTTGCTCAACTAATTCACCATGATTCATGACTAAAATGTAATCCATTTCTTTTAACCAGTGCAATCTGTGAGTTGCAAAGAAAACCAAGCGATTTTGCATTAACGGTAACATACGCTCTTTTAAATCAATTTCCGTTTCAATATCAAGGTGTGCTGTCGGCTCATCAAAAATCATGACTTTGCGTTTTTTATCCAAAAAGGCACGCGCTAAGGCGATTCTCTGCGCTTGACCCCCAGATAAAACGCGCTTTCCTTGACCGATGATCGTGTCTAATCCATCAGGTAAATCTTTGACTAAATCATCGAGACCGGTAACATGAATCGCTTCTTTAATTTCTTCATCACTAGCGTCCGGTGTATAAAAGGCAACATTATTGCGTAAACTAGCGGTAAAGACATAAGGATCTTGCGGAATATAAATTAGCTGTCTTTGCCAATCCGGAATATTCATTGTCTTAGCACTTTGACCTTGTACCGTAATTTCAGTAGTACTTGGTGTCAAAAAGCCACTAAGTAGGTTGATTAAGGTGGTCTTACCTGAACCACTCATCCCGATAATTCCGACTTTTTGATAACCTTTGACCTTCATCGTTATCGGGCCAATTTCTGCCGCACTCTTATAGTTGAAGCGCAGATTCTTAATTAGCAATTCATCATCTTTTTGCCAATCAGTTAACTTAAGATTTTCACTTGGCTGACTTGGCATTGCAATTAATTCATTGATCCGCTTAAATGAGTTCTTCCCATTCAAAGTTGCGTGGTAATCGCCCGCAAAATCACGAATTGGTAAAAAGAATTCTGGCGCAAGAATTAAAATACCCAAAGCTGGATAAAGACCGATTTTGCCGTTCATTAAGCCAAAACCAAGGAAAACCGCAACAATCGCAATTGATAAAGTAGTAAAGAAATCCAAGGCAAAGGTTGAAAGCATGGCGATCCGTAAAACTTTCATTGTCTTTTTTCTAAAGTTTTCACTTAAGTTAAAAATACTCTTAGAATATCTTCTACTTAAACCTAAGTACTTCAAAGTATCAATCCCGCGTAAAGAATCAATGAAGTTATTGGATAAAACCTGGAAATTACCGAACTGCTTAGCAGAACGATCGCGCGCTGCATAACCCAAAATAATCATAAATAAGATAATTAACGGATACATCAGTAGCAAAACTACCGCTGAAATCCAGTTAAGAAAGAGCATGCAGACGAAAACGAAGATTGGAACAATCATCATCGTTAAGACTTTACTATAGATTAACTTGATATATTGTCTAACTTCATCAACTCCATCAAGGGCCATCGTAATCAAACTACCAGTTCCCTGACGTTGCACTAAATTCCGTCCTTCATTGAAGACTTTATTTAGCAACTGTTTACGCAACTTCTCAGTTTCCTGACTTGCGTATTTTTCTAGCATTCCGTCCCGATATGTATCTTGAACACGTCTCAAAATAAAACATAAGACAAATATTAATAATAAAGGCCAATTTAAGGGAAGCCCAACCCATAACTGAGTTAAAACTGCGCTCAGGGCCAAAGCTTGGCCAATTATGAAAATAGCTTGCAGAACTTCAAGCACTGCAAGCTTTCTCATGATTGCACTAGCGCCAGCAAGTTTAAACAGCTGTCGATCAATCATTTATTTAACCTCTCCAATTTTAGGCATTGCAATCCGCTTGCGGAAAATCCAGTAAGCCCAGATTGTGTAAGCCAAAACACAAGGAACAAGGATTACGGTAGCAATAGTCATTACGACTAAAGTGTAATTTGATGAAGATGCACTTTGGATCATTAAATCGTACTTGCTGCTAATTGATGAAATCATTACTCTTGGGAATAATCCACAGAAAATTAATGCTACCAGGGAAACCAAGGTAAGGCCACTAAAGATAAGGGCTGTACTTTGTTTATTCTTAAAGGTAGAAACGTGTGCGGCAACAGAAAAGCCGACAATCAAAACTAAGCAAATCAAAGTTAAAATTGGGTGAACCGCTAAGAAATCAGTTTGGAAGAATAAAAGTAATGCGAAAATTACTTCCCCAACATAAAGTACCCAATATAAAGCATGTGCATAATTTTGTGCACGATCTGAGATAACACCCTTTGTCTTCAAGGTAATGTAGTTTAATCCGTGTAAGTAGCAAAGAAGTGTTAAAGCAACACCACCAACTACTGAGAACCAGTTGATATAGTCAAAGAAATGACCATAAATGTTACCTTGAGCATCAATTGGCATTCCCTTGATCATTGAAATGAACATAATTCCAAAGAAGAATGGAACAAGGAAACTACCAATTGCCATTGTGTTGTCCCACACATGCTTGTGAGCAGCACCACTCTTTGATCTAAATTCAAAGGATACACCACGAATGATTAATCCAACTAAGATGATTAACAAAATAATGTAGTATCCAGAAAATAGAGTTGCGTACCAGTATGGGAATGATGCAAACATGGCACCACCAGCGGTAATAAGCCAAACTTCGTTACCGTCCCAAACAGGTCCAATAGTTCTAACAATTTGTGTTCTTTCGGCATCATTATGTGCCAAGGTCTTTACGGCCATTCCAACACCGAAGTCAAACCCATCGAGGAAGAAGAATCCGGAGAATAAAACAGCTAGTAAAATAAACCATAGTATTTGCAAGCCTGACATTTAGAAGGCCCCCTTTGCAAATGGATCAGTAGCTCTCTTTTCGTCTCCAGCCTTTTCCCATTCGTCTGGGTCATTGTGCAAGAAGCGAACAGTTAAAGCAATCATGACAATTGCCAAAATTGTAAACAAGCAGAAGTAAACAATATTGGAAATCAACAATGACGTTGCTGAAACACTTGGTGATACACTTTGTGCAATGGTGAATAAACCATAAACAGTCCATGGGAAACGACCAAGTTCAGTAATAAACCAACCTGCAGTATTAACAATAAATGGTGAGAAGGTCAAAATACCTAGTACCCATAGGCACCAGCGGTGATTGTACAGACTCTCGTGACCTTTTCTCGTCATAATCAAACCTACGATTGAAACAATGAATAATAATGCAGCGAAACCACACATAATTCTGAATGACCAGAACAAAGTATTAGCTGGAACATAGTAGTCCATCTTGTGGTTATCGATCTTGGTACCGTATTTCTTTTCAAGTTGTGCGTTAATTTCTTTCATACCAGTTACGGCACCAGTAGTCTTGTGGTAAGAAAGAATACTTAATACATCTGGAATATCAATATTGCCCTTCATGTCGTGAGTCTTAGGATCAACATATCCGACTACAGTCCATGGAGCTTTTTTACCAGTAGTTGTTGTTACACCTTCTGCAGCAGCAAACTTCATTGGTTGTTCGTGAACCAAATATCTCATTTGAAAGTCACCAGCAACGAATTCACATGCTGAGAAGATTAACATTAAAATCAACCCAAGACGAATAGTCTTGTGGTAAACTGCCTTGTTTACTTCTGATAATTTACGTTTCTTCAATAATTGGAATGCAGCTAAACCAGTAAGAATGGTTGCACCAGTAAGTAATGCACCAAAGATTACGTGAGTGTATTCATAAAGTAGCTGCTCGTTACCAAGTAATGCGCCGAAGTCGGCCATAACAGCACGACCACCACGAATACTGAAACCAACTGGGTGTTGCATAAATGAGTTAGCTGTCAAAATCCAAAGAGCTGAGGTTAAAGTACCAAAGACGATCATCCATGCAAAGAACAAGTGCAAACCTTTCTTTACGCGATCCCAGGTAAATAACCAGAGTCCAATAAATGTTGATTCAATAAAGAATGATAGCAAAGCTTCAAATGCTAAAGGAGCACCGAAGATATCACCCATAAATCTTGAATAATCAGACCAGTTCATTCCGAATTGGAATTCCTGAATCAAACCAGTAACAACACCGACAGCAAAAGTCAAAAGGAAGACATTTCCCCAGAACTTTGTCATTTTACGATAATTAGGGTTGCTGGTATGTACATACATAGATTCCATGATTGCAACGACAAAGATAGTACCAATTGAAAATGGTACAAAGAAGAAGTGGAATACCGTTGTCATTGCAAACTGGAATCGTGCTAAACTTAACACATCCATAATTGCGCCTCCATCAAAATCTTAAACTCCCTAATTTATTTACAGCTTCATTTTTAGTTTACACCTCTTGAAACTTCTTTCAAGTAAAGTGATGATGCGCTTTCAACACTGTTATCTTATTTAATTCTAATTATTTACTTTAAGCGCCGATAAATAACAACTGTTATTATTAAATATAAAAAACAGTCCTAAAATAGGGACTGAAAAAATTTTTATTATTTTTTATTGTTATTTCTAAATCGGTTCTTTATCTTCAGAAAGCCTTAAAAAGATCGACAAAAATGAAAAAAACAATTGGAACTAATAAGGATGGTAAAAAGTTTAATGCCTTCATATCTTTAATTTTTAAAAGGGCAAATCCGGTACAAGCAATTAAAAATCCACCAATGATCGAAATTTCAGTAATCAGTGCTGAGCTGAAAAAACTGGCCGATAAAAACTTTGCAACCAAGTAAATCATTCCCTGCCAACAAAACAGAACGGGAGCAACAATGAGCATCCCCCAGCCAAAGCTGGCACCAAAGACCATCGAAGTTACAAAATCGAGGGTGGCATTAGTATAAAGCATCGTATTATCACCTTTAACTGCCGCCATAACTGGGCCGACAATTGATAAAGCACCGATACAACATAATAGAATCTCAGTTGCTAAGCCTTTGCCAAGGTTAGATTGGCCCATTTTATCAACTAAGCTATTAAAATGCCCATCAATATTGAGCCATGTTCCAATTACTGCACCGAGCGCTAAGCTGACAATGAATAAAACTGGATACTTACTTTTGGGTAAATTATTAACAACATTTTCAAAGCCAATTCCCAATGCCGCAAGTCCCATCGCAATATATAGCACCTGCTCGTATTGTTTTTTGATCCCCTTTTTTAAAAGGCAACCAATACTTGTACCTACTAATAATGCAATTGTATTAACAATCGTTCCAATCATACAATCCCACTTTTACTTAAAAATCTTACTAAACCAATTGCCACCACTATTTGATGACTGTGAAGAACTGGACGAAGAGGAAGGGTCTGATCCTTGAGATTTGCTAGTTTCCGGAGTATCGGAATTGACATTAAAGATTTGATAATTAGTGAAAGCTTCTGGATTATTCCATTTAATATCGTTATTGATATCATTCAAACGATTCTGTCGGGTTTCTTCGTTATCAAGACTCTCGGTTGGCAAATCTAAGCTCCGTCTAATCATGTCCGACTTCTTCTGTAATTCTTTAGTTGAAGCAACCTGAATTGAAGAACCATTAATCCAAGCATCGTGGCCTTGAATGTAAGTACTCTTCAAATTTCTCATGCAGCCGCGGTAATTTAATGCTAATGAGAACATATCACCAAAAGTTAAGTTAGTATCAACATATTTATTAAAGATCGTCACTAGCTTACGGTAATTAGCAAGCGTATTGACTGACATTGCCTTTTTAGCAACCGCTTCAATTACTTGACGTTGACGAACCTGGCGACCATAGTCACCACGTGGATCTTCTTTTCTCATTCTGACATAAGCAACAGCATGACGTCCATTTAAATGTTGTCTTCCTTTTCTAAAATCACACCAATCATAAGTAAAGTTAAATGGAACTTTAACGGTAACCCCGCCAACTGCATCAACTAAACTTTGGAGGGCCTTCATATTAACAACTAAATAATAATCGATTGGAACATTAAGCAAGCTCGATACCGTCTTAGTTGCTGAAGAAGTGCCACCAACTTCATAAGCGGAATTAACTCTGAACATAAAGTACTTGTCGCCCGGATCGCCTTTAACATCAACTAAGGTATCACGCGGAATTGAAGTCATTGTCGCCTTATTTTTACCGGGATTAGCGGTAGCCAAAATCATCGTATCAGAATTACCTTGATCATGCCGATGCTCAATTCCCTGATCGACACCCAAAATCAAAACAGACACTGGCTTCTTATTTAAAATCTTAGCCGAAGTGGCAGTGTTTTTAGCACCGCCACCACTAAGTGCACTGTGAATTGAAAAATACATATGCGCACCATATGCCACGGCAAAGCAGGCTACTATTACACCGATCATGGCGATTAGGCGTTTTACCCAGTTTTCTGTCATTACTGGCATATCAGGCACAGCCAAAGATTGATTACGGGTTAAATTTAACGACGAACGTTTTGCACGATATTCTTCTCTTCGTTTTGGGGTATGATCCATATACTCTTTCTCTCGTTTTCCTTCGAAAATTTATTCTTTGTTATTTGTACCACTTTTTAATAAGAGATAAAACTCTAGCGTAAAAAATTAATAATTACTTATCCTTTTCTTTTTTTATATATCCGATATTATAAAGATAAAACTAAAAAAGGAGAAAGACAAAATGGCTATTCCAACAAGAAATGAAGTACCTGAAGAATTAACTTGGGATCTGACTCGCGTTTTTAAAAACGATGAAGCCTGGGAAAAAGAATATCAAGCTGTTAAGGATGAAGTGAATAAATTACCTTCTTTAAAAGGAAGTTATACTTCTGGTGAAAAGTTATACGAAGGATTAACTAAAATTTTGGAAGTTGAGCGTCGCCTAGAAAAAGTTTATGTCTATTCAACTATGTCTAGCGATGTAGATACTGCCAATAGCAAATATTTAGGCTATAGCGCACAAGCACAAGCTTTAGCCAATCAATTTGAAGCTGCGACCTCATTTAATTACCCCGAAATTCTCGCATTATCAGAGGAACAATTGGCTGCTTTCAAAAAAGAGGAACCACGCTTAAAGGATTATGAGCACTTACTTGCCCAAATTAATCAAAAACGCCCCCACACCTTACCTGCTAATGCAGAAAAATTAATTGCCGATGCGGGCGATGCCATGAGCGTTTCCGAAAATACCTTCAACGTCTTAACTAATTCAGATATGGAGTACGGTTATGTTCAAGACGAAAATGGCGAAATGGTGCAACTTTCTGATGGACTCTACTCAATTTTAATTCAGTCCCAAGACCGCAAAGTCAGAAAAAACGCCTTTGACGTGTTATATGCCAGTTATGGTCAATTTGAAAACTCGCTTGCATCCACTCTTTCAGGTGTAGTCAAAGCACATAATTACAATGCCCGCGTGCATAAATATAACAGTGCCCGTGAAGCTTCTTTAGCCAATAACGGTGTGCCAACAGTGGTTTATGACACTTTATTAAAAGAAGTTAACTCCCACCTTGATCTCTTACACCGCTATGTTGGTTTACGGAAGAAAATTTTAGGTTTGAAAGACTTACAAATGTGGGATATGTATGTGCCGCTAACTGGTAAACCCGCTCTTTCATATAATTTTGAAGAGGCAAAAGTAGAAGCAAAAAAAGCTTTGGCCCCACTCGGTGAAGATTACTTAAAACACGTTGATTATATTTTTAATAACCGCGTTATCGATGTTGTTGAAAGTAAAAACAAAGTTACTGGTGCCTACTCTGGTGGTTCATATGATACCGATCCTTATGAATTATTGAATTGGGAAAATAATATTGATTCTCTCTACACTTTAGTTCATGAAACTGGTCACTCTGTACATTCTTGGTACACTCGCCACACTCAACCTTATGTTTATGGTGATTACCCAATTTTTGTGGCTGAAATTGCCTCAACTACCAACGAAAACATTTTAACTGAATACTTCTTAGACCATATTACTAATCCAAAGACCCGGGCCTTTATCTTGAACTACTACCTTGATTCATTTAAGGGAACACTTTTCCGTCAAACTCAGTTTGCGGAATTTGAACAATTTGTTCACGAAGCCGATGCTAAAGGTGGAGCTTTAACTGCCGATAAATTAGATAAGTTCTATGGTGCTCTTAACCAGCGCTACTATGGTGATGACGTTACTCCTGGTGGTGATATTGCTAAGGAATGGTCACGGATTCCGCACTTCTACTACAACTTCTACGTCTACCAATATGCGACTGGTTTCGCAGCTGCGACAGCTTTAGCTAATAAGGTTGTTCATGGTACCGATGAAGAAAGAAAGGCATATATCGGCTATCTTAAGTCAGGATCAAGTGATTATCCAACTGAAATTATGAAAAAAGCTGGCGTCGATATGACCAAGCCAGATTATTTGGAAGATGCATTTGCGACATTTGCTGACAGGCTTGATGAATTTGAAAATTTGATCGGCAAGTTTTAGTCACGTTATTCTTCGTTTATATATTTACCCTGTATTCAAAAAATTTAACTCAAGAAAAACAACAAATAATTTTAAATTTTGTTTGACTTAATCGATAACAAAATATATAACATTAGAGGAAAGTAAATTTCTCACATCATCAAAAAACTGCTTCTGGGAGGAAGTAGTTTTTTATTTTTATTCTTCTATTTATTTAATTTTCGTGATTTAATAAAGATATTAAAGGAGTACGAAGAAAATGAAGAAAAAAGTTTTATTTTTACTTTCAGCTTTATTATTACTTTCAGGATTTGCTTTTATCAATGACAAGCCCGTTCAAGCTTCCTCATACGGAAGAATCGGTGAAGTTACACCACCCGCTCGCATGCGCGGAAAATGGTACTATTATGGTTCTAAGATGCTTGGACAAAATCCACATAAGATTTACAAGGTCAAGATTACTAAGCACCGCGTTAACGGCATTCGCCTTTATCAAGCAAATATGAAAGTCACCCAAAAATATGCTAAACATTTTAAAAAGTATCGTTTTGTCGTAATGCAAACGATGACCTGGGGCCGTGCTTCAATCTATAATCTTGATAATATCAAATGGTTAAACGTTAATGGCTGGACTGCTGGTGCTGGTAACGGTACTTCATATGGTCTTGTTACAAGAACCAAGAATAGTCAACCAGTTCGCGCTCTAGCAATCGGGATTGGTTATAAGCCATTTATCGTTGCCTATGCTTTCCGCAAGCACAGCAAGCCATTACCTACTAACAACTTGCTTAAGACAAATGCGGATTTGGCTACTGCTAACAATTAATAAATTGAAAATTAATATTTAACTCACTAAAAAATGCGTTTGGAGAAATTCCAAGCGCATTTTCTTTATTTAATTTTTAGCTAGTTTGACTGTCAATTAAACTGCTTATCTTCTTTAGATATCATATATATTAGTTGTTATTTTCTATAAAAACTAGTGATGGGAAGCACTAGAAACTGCATCAGTCTGGCCATCAGTCTTAATTTGGTTATCAGCCGTCTTTGGATATGGCTTCATTCTGTCCGGTGAAGTGATTGAATCCAAATTGTCAGAACTGTAATTGATATGAGTAATTTTAGAATGCTTGACATCATCGATGGTCTTGCAGCCAGTTAATTGCATGTCAATCAATAATTCTTTGTCTAATTGGTCGATAACACTTTTAACACCTTTGGCACCACCTAAAGCTAAACCATAGAGGTATGGACGACCAATACCAACCATGTCAGCACCAAGAGCTAAAGCCTTAAAGACGTGTGAACCGCGGCGAACACCAGAGTCAAAGATAATTGGAACGCGGTGGTTAACTGCCTTGGCAATTTCTGGTAAAACATCGATAGTTGCTGGAGAGCCATCAACTTCACGGCCACCGTGGTTAGTGATGTAAATACCATCGGCACCAGCACCTATTGACTTATAAGCATCTTCAACTGACATTACACCCTTAACAATTACAGGTAAACCTGTTTCTTCCTTGATGCGCTTAACATCTTCAGGACCGATCTTTTGGGCTGAAGCGGCATACATTTGGGCAACACTTTGACCTTCACCCTTAGCACCAATGTAGCGCTTGAAGAAGTCTAGTGGCACTGGGTAAGTGAAGTTAGTTCTAAGGTTTGCTTCACGATAACCTGATACTAAAGCATCAACTGTTAAGAAAATTCCCTTGTAACCAGCCTTCTTAATCGCATTAAAGACCATTTCGTTAAACTTCCAGTCTTTACTTAGATAAAGTTGGAAAAATCTTGGTGCATCTGGTGCAGCAGCAGCAATATCTTCAACACTCTTATTAGCATAAGTACTTGATGAGAATAATGCTCCTGCAGCAGCAGCACCTTTTTGAGTTGCTACTTCGGCATCCTTGTGGGCAATCCCGTGACAAGCAATTGGCGAAATCATAATTGGAGTCTTAAGCTTCATCCCCATGAACTCAGTGTCAGTCTTGGGATTATCCATATCAGTTAAAGCACGTGGAATTATTTGATAATGGTTAAATGCGGCAGTATTATTACGCCATGTCCATTCATTTTCTGAACCGGAAGCGATGTAGTAGTATGCACCCTCTGGAATAACCTTTTTTACTTTTTCTTCTAATTCATCCACATTAATCATATGTAATTCTTCATTACGTTCACTTTGTGGGAAGCCATTGTAATAATATGTCATGATAAAATTCTCCCTTGTTAATCAGTTTCAACTATATCATAGTTGAAAGAGCTTTCATTTGCTAGTGCTAAATACTTAGTTGTTGTTAAATAACGTATACTTATATTTTTTAATGTTTTTCATAATAATCCAATAATAAATCCTACGATGTAAAGAAAGATACAAATAACAATAAAATCTAGCAAGCACCACTTCATTACTTGCTTCAAAATTATAGCTTCAGAACCTTCTTGACCAATTGCAGCTGCAGCAACGGCAATACTCTGTGGCGAAATCATTTTGCCGGCAGTAGCACCAACCATGTTAGCACCAACTAGCCAATATTTATTAACAGCTAAGTTCTGGGCTGCTGATAATTGTAAATTACCAAATAAGACGTTAGCTGAAGTATCAGAACCAGTGATAAAAGTGCCCAAAGCCCCAATTAATGGAGCAATCATTGGATACACTGGTCCCATGACTTTCACCAAGGCTGTTGCTAGTGCAGCGGTCATTCCGGCATAACCCATTACTTTTGCTAAAGCTACAATTGAACAGATAGTAATTGCTGTTTTCCAAATTCCTTTAATAGTTTGCCACAGGATCTGCATCATACGAATCAAGTTCATCTTTTGAATAAAACCACCAATAATCGTAGCAATTAAAATCAAAGTCCCTGGTGAAGATAACCAGTTAATCCGAAAAAGTTCAGCGCCGTTACCAGTATAAACTGGAAAAGTGGTTGTCACTTTAGCCAATATTTGATGTAAATCTGGGAAAAGCGATGAAGCCAAGATTACAAAGCAGAAAACTAAAATAAATGGTGAACTAGCACGCAAAAATTCACCGACACTATGATGTTCAACTTCTGCTTCTACAGTTTTATCCTGTCTTTTATTAATCATTTTAGCCATCACAACGGTGACCGCAATACAGCAAATGGCGCCAACAATGGCCGGTAATTCTGGACCAACTAATTTAGCCACAAAAATTTGTGGTAAAGCAAAAGCAACGCCAGATAACAGTGTAATCCAAAAGACACCTTTGAGTGCTCTAAAGCTGCCACCAGTTAAGCCCACCAAAATAAATGGGATAATGATAATCAGTAAAGCCAACTGCAAAGTCACAATAAAAGATAATTGATTAACAGATAGTCCTGTCACATCACTTAAAGTAATTACAGGTAAACCAATTGCTCCAAATGCCGTAGGCGTAGTATTAGCAATTAAGCAAATCACTGAGGCTTTGATGGGTTCAATCCCAAAAGCAATCAAGATTCCTGCTGGAATTGCTACTGCAGTTCCAAAGCCAGCAATTGCTTCTAAAAAGCCACCAAAACCCCAAGCAATAATTAAGACTAAAATTCGCTGATCAGTTGTAATTGAGGATAAAACATCTTGAATAATTTTAATCCCGCCTGATTCATTACTGACATTGTAAGTAAATAAAGCCGCAACAATTACATAGACAATCGGCCAGATTCCCATCAAGGCTCCTTCTAGTGTTCCCGTCAAAGTATCAATTAACGGTAACTTAAAAGCGAAGATTGCCAAAACAATTGTCAACACTAATCCAATAATACAAGCCTTTGCAGCCGGCATTTTAATAATTGCCAATGCGAAAATAAGCCAGATAATCGGAAGTAAGGCTAGTAAAAAAGAAGTCCACATTTCAATTCCCCCTATTCTCGTTATTCTTTATTTCCAGTATACCTGAAAGCACTTACAAAAGATAGTAAAATTTTACTATCAGTGCTGTTATACTAACGCTTGTATCAATTTTCACTTTCACAATGTCTTGAAAATCAGCCTTGAAAACTAGTTAATAATCAAAAAAAGAGCTAACAGCAACACTGCTAGCTCTAAATCTGTGAAAAAATATTTTTAAAGCTTATGTCTAATCACATGAACAAAATAAGCTACTAAATAAATTGCAACTTCAATTAGTGAAATAAAGAAAGTAACTGGACAATTGGTGATAAAACCTAAATATAGCCCTGCCCAAACACCAAGCAGTGCGATTAACACAGACCAGACGATCATCGCTGGAATTGTCCTACCCAAATAACGAGCAGTTGATGATGGCAATGTTAACAAAATAAAGACTAGCAATGAACCAACAATCTGTGAACCAATTGAAACTGACATTGCCAGTGCAACTAAGAAAATCACGCCGATTAAACCAGTTTTAATTCCATGAGAAAGGGCTCCAATATGGTCAAAAGAGTCAAAGTTAAGTTGCTTTTGCACCAAAATTATCAATAATAAAACTACAATAGACAAAATTACTAACTGAATAACGCCTTGTCGATCAACACCGATGATACTACCAAACAAAATATTAGTGGCATAACGGCTATTAGATCCTGAAATGGCGAGGAATAGCACACCTAGCCCAATAAAGAGAGCAGAAATCGCACTAATGGCACTTTCCTTTTGATCACTGCGCATTGATAATTCACCGACGCTGATTGAACCTAAGAGAGTAAATAACAACATCCCCCAAAGTGGCGCAATTCCTAAGAAAACAGCAAATGCTGCTCCAGAAAAGCCAATTTCAGATAAAGTATGGGCTAAAAAGCTAAATTTTCGCGCTACTACATAAACGCCAACTACCCCACAAGTAATGGCAATAAAAGTACTTGCTAAGAAGGCATAACGCATAAATTCAAATTGAAACATTATTCGTAATCCCCCTTAAATTCACTCATTTTTCCTTGTTTAATCGTTTTATTATTTAAATACAAGTACTCATCCATATACTTACGTGCAAGCGGCACATCGTGTGTAACGAATAATACCGTAATCTTGTGCTCTTCATTTAAATGCCGAATTAAGTTCATTAATTCATCTTTAGCAACTGGATCTAGGCTCGCAGTCGCTTCATCCAAAATAATCATATTCGGCTTATCAAGCAGCGCTTGAGCTAAATAAGCTCTTTGCTTTTGCCCACCAGAAGCTTCACCCATTCTCGTATTAGCAATTTCATTTAAGCCGGTTTCTTCTAGCTCGCCTTTAATTATTGCGCGTACTTTTTTTGTTTTAAAAAGTGGTGCATTAAGGCCGACAAAGGCTTGAATTGACAATGGATATTCCGCTTCAATATTTCTAAACTGTGGCACATAACCTAAACGGATATTTTTGCTAAATTGAAAGCTCCCACTTGTTGCTGGCAACAACTTCATTAATATATTAATCAAGGTTGTTTTACCTGTTCCGTTCGGTCCGAGCAAAGCGGTCATCGAACCTTCTTTGAGATTAAAATTAAGATCTTTAAAAATGGTTTTGGTATCAAATCTCATCGTTAGATTTTTTACATTTAAAATCAATTTAGCACTCCCCCTCACAAATAGATCAACTATTTAACTAACTTTTCTTACTTATTTGAGCTAATTTTTGATAATTATCCTGCATCCACTTTAAGTAAGTAATTTGGTCCGGAATTGTTTCTCTCACATTTAAGACCGGAATATTGTTTTTCTTGGCTAATTTAACAAAAGTATTTACAGTTGAACTGCTTGCTTGTGTATTATTAACGAAAAATGCAATCTTCTTTTCCTTGATTTCGTTAATCATCTTGTTAACCATCTTTGGACTTGGATCTGTTTCATTTTCTACAGCTTCTTCGAAGTCCTTATCACCGATCTTGTAACCAGCTTCTTGTAAAGCATAATCAAAGACTGGTTCACTTACAAAGACTGGCTTCTTATTTTTACCATCGATACTCTGAGCCAATTTCTTGATCTTATTAATCTTTGCTAAATATTCTTGACCATTCTTTTTAAAGTATTTGGCATGCTTTTTATCCAGTTTAGACAAACGCTTTACCAGATAATTTACATACTTAGTAGGCATAGATAAATTGTGCCAAATATGAGGATTGTCGCCCTTCTTTAATCCCATTAAATCTTCGCCGACTAAAAGTGGCTTTTTATCGACTGAACTAGCTAATTTATTCATCCACTCATCGTAGCCTAAGCCATTGGAAACAACAATGTTAGCACTACTTAAATTTTTAGCATCAGCAGTCGTTGGTTCAAAATCGTGCGGATCAACCGAACTCTTCTGAATAATTGCAATAGCTGTTCCATATTTACCAACGATATTTTTGGCAATATCTGAATAAACATTGGTTGTAGTGACAATTTTAATTCCAGAACTCTCTTTTTTATTATTGCTGCATCCTGAAAGCACTACTGCAAATAATGCTAAGAAGCTGGCTATTCCTAATAATTGTTTTAGTTTTAATTTCATAATTGTACCTCTCTTATAGCTTAATTATTTTCAGTCTAAAATTAAATCCTTAAGTTTTATTTGCGATTTTTTGTGAAATTCTAATTTAGAAAAATCTTTTATTTTTCTAAATTATATCAGAATAGTCTTCTCCTTACTAATTGTCAATACTTATTTTTAATAAGTTGAAAAAGAGTACAAAAAAACGTCGCCTTTCGGTGACGCAAAACATAACAGAGTATCTTGATTTAAGTAGAGATCATCAAGATGATTTTATAGTAACCTTTTTATTCCAACTTGTAAAGAGGTGTTAAATAATAACGATAATTATTTAATATTTGTTTTGATTATTAATAGTTTCTTTACTTTTTAACCGGTTTCTTCCAAAATCCGAGTACCACACCTGCAATAACAGAACCAATAATTGTTGCTAAGAAGTAAAGCAAAATGTGGTTAGCAAGCGGTGATACCCAAAGACCACCGTGAGGTGCTGGCACTTGAATATGCCATAAACCAACTAAAAGTCCACCAACAGCAGAACCAAAAACACATGAAGGAATTACATGACCTGGGTCAGCTGCAGCAAACGGAATGGCACCTTCAGTAATGAAGGAAAAGCCTAAAATCCAGTTAGATACACCGGCACGGCGTTCTTGTTCTGAGAACTTGTTCTTAAAGAAGGCTGTTGCAATCGCAGTAGCAAATGGTGGAACCATTCCACCAACCATAACTGCAGCCATCATAACAGCGGCTGTAGCTGAGTGTGGGTCATTAGCAAAGGCACCTGAAGCAAAGACATAAGCAGCCTTGTTGAAAGGTCCACCCATATCAATTGACATCATTCCAGCTAAAATTAAGGTAAGAGTTACCAAGTTACCAGTACCCATGCTGTTCAAGAAGTGAGTAATTGCAAAGTTGATTGAACTAAAAATTGGGTTGATGATGTAGAACATGATCAAAGCAATTAGCAATAGTCCTAAGATTGGATAAAGAAGCATTGGCTTCATTCCTTCAACTGATTTTGGCAATTTAGCAAATAGCTTCTTAAGACCAAGCATCAAGTATCCGGCAATAAAACCAGCAGCAATACCGCCTAGGAAGCCGGCTGGTGAAGTGGCCTTAGCTTGAACGTTAACTTGCAAGCCATTAGTTCCGTTAACGATCGCAGCCATATAACCGCCGACAAGCCCTGGCATAAGTGCTGGCAAGTCACCAATTGATTCAGCGATGTATGCTGACAAGATTGGCACCATGAAGGCAAAGGCTAAGTTACCTGCAGAATTTAAGAAGATAAAGGCAGGATTCTTAGCACCACCGGCCATGTAGTTTTCCACGATAAAGGAAATGGCCATTAAGATACCACCACCGATAACGAATGGAAGCATGTGGCTAACACCGCTCATTAAGTTACGGTAAATACTGCTCCAAACACCGCTGCTAGCTTTTTCGCTACCTTCTTCTTTTTCGGAACCAGTAGCGTGATAAATTTCACCTTTATCATTCATAATGATATCAATCAATTCATCAGGCTTATTAATTCCGTCAACTACAGGATGGTTAGTTAATTCCTTACCATCAAACCGGGGCATATCGACTTTCTTATCTGAAGCGATAATAACACCCTTAGCGCGCTTAATTTCATCTGGAGTTAATTCATGCTTAACTCCTTCTGAGCCATTAGTTTCGATTCTAACTTCGATTCCGCGTTTTTCACCGGCTTTGATCAAAGCTTCTTCAGCCATATAAGTGTGGGCGATCCCGTTGATACATGCAGTTACCCCAACAATTAAAGGCTTTTCGTTATCTGCTTCTGATTTTTTAGCTGCTTGTGCTTTCTTCTTTTCTTCGGCAGCCTTATCTTCCGCATCCTTCTTTGCTTCTGCATCTTCAAAGAGCTTAATGACATTATCCGGTGTTTCAGCCTTTTTCAAAGCTTCAACTAAATCTGGGTTAATGAGTAAACCAGACAATTTTGCTAAAGCTTGAAGGTGAGTATTATCAGCACCATCTGGAGCGGTAATCATGAAGAATAAGTGAACAGGTTGACCATCAAGTGAATTGTAGTCAATTCCTTCCTTACTCTTAGCAAAAAGTACACGTGCCTTGTTAATGTACTTGTTGCGAGCGTGAGGCATGGCAATTCCGCCACCGATACCAGTAGTCGATTCGTTTTCACGAGCCCAGATTGACTTGATAAATTCGTCTTCGTTGTTGACGATATCAGTCTTAACCTCAAGGTCAGCCATTTCTTTAATAGCATCTTCCTTGTTAGTAGCCTTGAGGTCCATAATCATGGACTCTGTACTTAAAATGTCTTTAATTTTCATTTATTAAATCCCCCTCGATTCAATAATTAGGAAATTTGTTCAACCTTGATTTGTGGGAGAACTGCATCAATTTGGCTCTTAACTGCAATATCCTTAGTAAAGGCAGTGGCAGCACCACAAGCCATGCCGATTCTAAAGCTTTCTGCTGGATCTTGAGTCTTAAAATAAGTACCAACAAAGCCGGCAATCATTGAGTCCCCGGCACCAACTGAGTTAACAGCAGTACCAACAGCAGCCTTAGCGTGGTAAACGTGATCTTTAGTTAAAAGATAGCCACCGTCACCAGCCATTGATACCATTACATTTTGAGCACCCTTTTCTAAGAGCTTTTGGGCATATTCAAGCATGACATTACTTGAATCAAAACTGGTGTTAAATAAGTCAGCCAATTCGTGGTGGTTTGGTTTAATTACAAGTGGTTGATACTTCAAGGTATCAAGAAGTGCTTGACCAGTCGTATCAACGACAAATTCTGCACCTGCTTCTTTGATAGTTGGTAAAAGTTGTTGATAAAAATCAGTTGGTAAACTTGGAGTAAGTGAACCACTCATTACCACAATATCGCCCTTCTTAAGGTCATCTAAGCGTGACTTAAAGGCTGTGATTTCTTGATTGTCAATTTCAGGACCGGCAGCGTTAATTTCGGTTTCCTTTTCACCATGAATCTTAACGTTAACGCGAGTGTCATCGGAAATGGTGACAAAATCGCTCACAATTCTCTTTTGGTTTAATTGACGGATCAATTCCTTACCAGTAAAGCCACCAACAAAGCCCCAGGCGGTGTTATCGATGTCTAATTGGTTCAAAATTTGAGAAACGTTAATTCCCTTTCCACCAGCTAAAAACGAATAATTATTAGTTCTATTAACTTCACCGGCATTAACTTTTTCAAGTTGTAAAACATAGTCTAATGCAGGATTAACAGTAACTGTATAAATCATTATTTTGCCTCCTCTAGATTTAATTCGGCAGGTAATGCCTTTTTTTGACTTGAGTTAAGATGATCAGTAATCACAGTCACATCAGCAGTATGACCAAAGACTGCAAAAGCTTGCTCGCCGATTTTGGAATGATCGGCTAACACAAAAGCTTGCTCAGCCTGGTTAATTTCTGTATGCTTAACTGCTGCTTCTTCGGGATCGGGCGTGGTCAGGTTGCCGCGCTGATCGATTCCGTTAGTACCAATGAAACTCGCTTTAAAATTCATCCCCTCAATTTGTTTCAAAGCGGCGTGGCCCACGGCAGCATGAGTATTATCTTTTACATTGCCACCAATCAAGATCGTCTTGATGCCGTGATTTAAGCTGCACAGGGCGACTTCAACCCCATTGGTAATAATTGTTAAGTTAGGAATATCTGCGAGAAAAGCAACCATCTCATAAGTAGTTGTTCCCGCATCGATAAAAATATCATCTCCTGCCTGAACTTTTTCAGCAGCATAACGAGCAATTTTCACTTTACTTTTATGATTTAAATTAAAGCGAATGTGCTGTGATACATCACGAGAGAAATTTTTCACTGAACGTGCACCACCATGGACTCGCTTGATCGTGCCTGATTCTTCCATTTGAATTAGATCACGTCTAATCGTTGATTCGGAAGTATCGGTCAATTCGCAAAGTTCATTCACTCGGCATAAACCATGTTGATTAACATAATTTTCAATCATGTTTTGACGCGCTTCAGTCAGCATTTCTTTCACCTCGTTCATTATTTTATCCGCTTTTACAATCAAAGGCAATCATTTTCGTTCAAAATTATTCATTATTGTGCAAACAAAAAACTGAGAAATGATTTCCCAGTTTTTCTTGATATTCACTTTTAAGTCATAAATTAAATAAATCATTAAGTTTATTAAAGCTGTTGTAATCACCATAATATCTCTTTATCGCTTCAGCAAAGCTAACCTCTTGATCTTTATAAATGAAATGTTTCTCCTCTTGATTAGCTAAAGTGTCATGAAGTGCCCAAAACAAGGTGATGGCCACATCAACAGCAAGAATGATTATGACGCTGATAATAATGTACAGTAAGTAAAACATATCTATTTCTCCCTTAAACTTTTTTTACTCCTCCACCTGTATTACTTAACTAATACACTATTATAAATGAGTAACTTAGTCAACCAATTTTATTAATTTTCTTCATCTTTCACAACTTTAATTCTTGAAGAATAAACCATTGCCATAATACCGCCAAAAACAATGGCACCTAAAACTAAGTAGCAGATAAAATCAATCAAGAACATTTTCTTATCCATTCCGCTGGTTACGAATTCAATTAAAAACATGGCAATACCGAAGTAAAGACCACTAAAAGCACCTCTAACTCGTGCTGCTTTTTTGGCTTGGGGAAGATCTTTTTCTTCAACTTCATTATCGGTTAAATGAATCTTATTGGTTTTGCTCATCACAAATGAACTAACAACTATTAAAACTAGGAAGCCGCCGATACACAAAGTGTAATATGCAATTTCACTACCCAAATATGTGTAAACGATACTTGAGATTAGGAATAACGGAATCATCGTCAGCATTGCGATAAAAAATGCTTTGTTACCGATTTGGTCGATTTTTGCCTTCTTATATTCGTCTAATGGTCCGGAAATGCCGTACCAGTATTTAATATAGCGATCCAATAGACTTACTTTTTTCTTTTCATTTTCATTCATGATTTACATCTCCATCCCAAAACAAACTATTCAAATCCGTTCCAAGTTCGTGTGCTAAATTTAAACATAGATCCAGCGATGGATTATATTTGTCATTTTCAATCAAATTAATTGTTTGCCTCGCCACACCAATTCTCTTAGCGAGTTCCATTTGCGAAATATGTTGTTTTTTACGATATTCTCTAACATGATTCACAATTTAGACTTTCTAATTCCTTCTATTTTTGGTAATAAAAAATACCAAGGTTCCCATGCTTAGACCACAAAAGATCCCGGCAAAAATGAATACGCCGATAACGATGGGAAGATTGTCACTAGTAAACAAATTTGAAAGACGATTAAAATTAAATCCTGCATTGATAAGAACCAGAATTGCTAAGATAATCCACGCGGATAATAGCGATAATAAAAAGTATTTGATAAATGTGAGGGCATTATTCTTCATACTTATCTCTCCTCCTTTGTCATTTATATATGACACTTTTCAATTAATACTACGCGTGGTGCTAGTTAAATCGTTTTAGTTAACAAAAAAGTCCAATCTCGTTAGACTCGACTTGTAAACATATTATATAGAAAAGAGTCTGACTAGATTGAACTACCCTAAGCTTAAGCGCTTTTCTCATCCTAACACAAGTTAGTTTTAGTCGTTTAAATATAATTTGTCGCTGTTTGTACAAACTTTATGCCCCAGATGAATTAAAGCAAAGACGGAATATCAATCGATGTAAAATATCTGACAGTTCTATTCTGGCCTTGCTTATTTGGCAGGCTTCAGTGGGCGTTGAATCTCAAAGAAGATTTTGTGAAAAGCTTGTTAATTTATCTCACTCTCGCTTTAATCGCAGAGCACGCATGCTTTTGCCATTGATCTATTTAATTCGACATGGCCTTAATGAGGA
>JAHLFT010000029.1 GCA_018883635.1 Candidatus Lactobacillus pullistercoris | reverse complement strand
AAACGAGAAATAAAACAAATTTTCCTTTAAAGAACTTTCATGAACATCAAATATACCATTTAGATGAATGCTTGAAGCAAAGCGGAATTTGTTTTACAATAATCAGATTCACTAGCCTCCAAAGATATTTTGTTTTACCAGCTAGTTTTGTTATTAAAGCCTGGAAAGAGAAAGATAAAAGCTCTATGACTTTAAAAGAAATAGAAGCAAATTCTATTGAAATAAAAAGTGGTTTTCATCCTACCCTTCCATATTTAATAGCTGTTGATCATTTTATTTCAGAATGGAAAGTGAAAAATGACGAATAACAATAATGATTCTAGGCGTGCTTATGCGCAAAGAGAATCGCGAAGAAGCAATAAGAAAAGTAGTACCAATAAACATATTGTTGGTCAAGTTGTAAAGTGGGTTTTACTCATTTTACTTTTATTAGTTGTTTCGGGAATTGGTCTATTTGCTTATTATGCAAAAGATGCACCAAATATAAGTCAGGATCAACTCCAGAGCGGTGGTACTTCTGGTTTGTACACAAATAATGGTAAGTTTTTATTATCATTAGGATCTGAAAAACGTATTTATGTTAGAAATGATAAAATTCCGCAACAACTTAAGGATGCAGTTGTTTCAGTAGAAGATAAAAGATTTTATAAGGACCGTTTAGGAGTTGACCCAATTAGAATTATTGGATCAATGGTTACAAATGCCAAAAGTAATAGTATTGCAGCCGGTGGTTCTACAATTACACAGCAATTGGTTAAGTTAACAGTCTTCTCCACTGCTGTTTCGCAGAGAACATTAAAGCGTAAAGCACAAGAAGCATGGCTTGCTATGAAGGTTCAACGTGAGTTTAGTAAAGACCAAATTCTTGAATTTTACATTAATAAAGTCTTTATGAATTATGGTAACTATGGGATTGGCACTGCTGCTAACTATTACTATGGTAAACCATTAAATAAACTTGATTTAGCACAAACAGCTTTACTTGCAGGGATGCCTAATGCTCCTGTAAAGTATGATCCATATCTTTATCCGGAAAAAGCAAAATATAGACGAGATATTGTTTTGAAAACAATGCTTCAAAACAAAAAGATTACTCGTCAGCAATATGATCAAGCAGTAAATGAAAGTATCAAGTTTGGTTTAAAGAAGCGTAAAAATAAGGCCGAATCCAAGATTAGAGAGATTGATGATCCTTATATTAAGGAAGTTATCGAGGAAGTAAGACAAAAAGGTTTTGATCCATATCGTGATAATTTAAAGATTACTGTCAATATCGATCAAAAAGCTCAAAATAAGCTTTATGAGTTAGCTAATAATGGCGAAGTCCCATTTACTAATGATGCTATGCAAATTGGTGCGACTGTTGTTGATCCAACTAATGGACATGTTGTAGCTATCTTGGGTGGACGGCACTTACCTTCAGTTCAATTGGGATTAAACCGAGCTGTTCAGACTGGAAGATCAACAGGTTCTTCAATTAAACCTGTCCTAGATTATGCTCCAGCGATTCAATATTTAAATTGGTCAACTGCCAAAATCTTAGATGATAGCAAATATGTTTATCCGGGAACTAACGTCCAGTTATATGACTGGGATAACAAGTACCAAGGAGCTATGAATATGCGCTATGCTTTAGAGCAATCAAGAAATGTTCCAGCAGTTAAAACTTTAGCTAAAGTTGGCGTTCGTCGTGCTTCATCGTTTGTAAAAAGAATGGATATAAATGTACCTGCTAATTCAGGTTTATCTGTTGCTATCGGTGCTAATGTTTCATCATTACAAATGTCTGGTGCATATAGTGCTTTTGCCAATGATGGAATTTATCACAAACCGCAATTTGTTTCTAAAATTGAAACTCCGGATGGTTTAAGCAGAAATTATGATTCAAGTGGTGTCAGAGTAATGAAACGCTCTACTGCCTATATGATTACGGATATGCTTAAAGGGGTAATTAAATCAGGTTCAGGTACTCATGCCAAAATTCCAGATTTATATCAAGCTGGTAAAACTGGAACTGTTAAGTACTCAGATGAAGAACTCGCCAAATACCCTAGTTATGCATCTACGCCAAAAGATTCATGGTTTGTTGGTTATACTAGAAGCTACGTAATTGGAGTTTGGACAGGCTATGATAATTTGAAAGATGGAACTATTTCTGGTGTTGGTGAGCAATCAGCTGCACTTTATTACAGAAGCATGATGCAATATTTGATGCAAAATAAACCAAATGTTGATTGGGTTAAGCCTTCATCCGTAATTAGAGCAAAGATCGTTAAGAATTCAAACCCACCTGAGGTTGCTTCTAACGGTCAATCAGGGCAATGGCAATTATTTGTTCGTGGACATGCTCCTGCTGGAATAACTGATAATTCAGCTAGTTATGATGAAGAAGATGAAGCAACAAATAATAATAGTGATAGTTCAAATAATACTCAAGCAAATGTAAATAGAAATACATCTACAAATAACGATGGAAATAGTCGTCAATCAAGTCAATCACAAAGATCTGCTCAATCTTCAAATACCGAAAAAACAAATCAAAATCGGACTTCGCAAACTCAACGTCGTGAAGATGAAAGCAACGGAGACAATAATACACAACATGAAGGACAGCATGAACATTAGTGGTTAAACAAAATAAGCTTTGGATAGTCAAAACAACTATTCAAAGCTTATTTTTACTCTTTTTTATTTATTTTAATCTGGTAAATATGAATATGGATCTTTATTTTTAGCTCTAGCAGGCATTGTGTATCTACCAAAATGAATCATCGCATGATGAGTATGAATCCAGTCATCTTTGGGTAATAACTGTTCTAGACGCTTTTCAACTTCATGTGGTGTAGCATTTGCAGGCACAATTTTAAAAGCCTTAGAAATTCTACTAACATGAGTATCTACAGCAATCGCAGGGACGCCAAAGCCTTCAGCTAAAACTACGTTTGCAGTTTTCTCACCTACTCCTGGTAAGGACATTAATTCTTTCTTATTCTTAGGAATATGTCCGTGATATTTTTCTGCAATTATTTTTGCAGAAGCTTTTAAGTGTTTGGCTTTTGAGTGATACAATCCAATCTTTTTGATATCATCTTCAATTTCCTCTATTGAGGCATTAGCCAAATCACTAGGTGTAGGAAAATCTTGACTAAATTTTGGCATCACCCTATTAACCATTTTATCTGTTGTTTGAGCACTCATTAAAACGGCACAGAGTAAATGAAATTTACTATCCCATATCAACTCACTTTTTGCACCTGAATACATACTATCGATCTTTTTTAGGACTAATAAAGCTTCTTGATCACTTAATAGTTTTTCTTTTGTCATACTATCTATTCCTTTGTAAGAAATTCTTTACTTCTGAAGTAGTTTTTAAATTATGCCGTTGCCAATTTAATAAAACTCGATCGACATATTTTAAACTATAAGCTTGAGATAGAACTGCCTCTCTTAAAGCTAATCTGATAATTTCGGGATCATAATGATCAATATTTAGCCAAGAAACAATTTCTTCCCTTTCTATTGGGCTTAGATAACGTCCAAATTCAATTTCAAATATACGTGACAATTGGTTTAAAGGATTGTTATTCAAACTATCACTTAGTTTGGTATTATCACTTTTGTGTTTGTCCTGAATAATAACCTTATTTTCCAAAAATTTATCGAGCTTATCATATATTTTTTTTAAACTATATTTGTTGCCGATTCTCCCCTGTGGATCTCTAGTTTGCTGAATTGTAAGATAATTTTTATCAATTAATTCTTGGATCAACGATGATACAGAATTAGCTGATAAATTTGTATTAGCAGCAATATTTTCTGTTGAAGGAAAATTTTCTCCGCGTTGAGAGAAAGCTTCAAGCTGAATTATTAAAATAAGTTCAGCATCAGATATATTAAGTTGAGGGTAATATGCAATTAACCCATTTTGGATAGTTGTAAATCCTAAAGTGCGATAATCGTTAAAGTCCATAAATTTTCCTTTCAAAAAAGAGATTGGAGTTTTCCAATCTCTTTTTAAGTTAATTATTAAATTATGGTTGCATTCTGTTAATTAATCTTGGGAATGGAATAGCTTCACGAATGTGATCTAACTTACAAATCCAAGCAATTGTTCTTTCAAATCCCATACCAAATCCTGAGTGAGGAACACCACCAAATTTACGTAAGTCTAAGTACCATTGGTAATCTTCCAAGTTAAGTCCAGCATCTTCAATTTGCTTCTTTAAGACTTCGTAGTTTCCTTCACGTTCAGAACCACCAAAGATTTCTCCGTATCCTTCTGGTGCGATAACATCTGCACAGAGATATTCTTTAGGATTATCAGGATTCTTCTTCATGTAGAATGGCTTAATAGAGGTTGGATAGTTGACAATAAATACTGGACGATCATATTGCTCTGAAATGTAGCCTTCATCTGGTGCACCAAAGTCATCACCCCACTTAAAGTCTCTACCAGCGTCTTGAAGCATCTTAACAGCATCATCGTATGAAAGACGAGTAAAGTTGCCTTCAGTAGTTGGACGAAGCTTTTCTGGGTCTCTACCTAAAATCTTAAGTTCATATTCGTTGTTTTCCAATACTTGCTTAGTCATGTAAGCTAAGTATCTTTCTTGCAAGTCTAATGACTCATCTTGATGCATCCAAGCCATTTCTGGTTCCATCATCCAAAATTCGGTCATATGACGACGGCCTTTAGATTCTTCGGCTCTAAATGTTGGACCGAAAGTAAAAATCTTACCATAAGCCATTGCACCAGCTTCGCCGTACAATTGACCTGATTGTGACAAGTATGCATCATGATTAAAGTATTCAACGTGGAACAATTGAGTAGTACCTTCTGGAGCTGAATGCATAAAAATTGGGGCATCAAACTTAATGAAGCCTTCCTTTTCAAAGAAGTCTACTGTAGCCTTAAACATAGTATTTCTGATTTGCATAATAGCAAATGGACGTTTAGATCTTAACCACAAGTGACGGTGATCTAATAAAAAGTCAACACCGTGTTCCTTGTTACCAATTGGATAACCTTCGTTGTTGCTTACAACCTTTAAATCTGAAATTTGAATCTCGTAACCAAAGTGTGAGCGTTCATCCTTATGAACAGTACCAGTAATGTAAAAGCTGGATTCTTGACGTAAAGTTTTTGCTGCTTCAAAAGTTTCTTCAGAAACATCATTTTTACGAATAACACCTTGGAAAAATGCAGTACCATCACGTAATTGTAAGAAAATGATTTTACCGCTTGAACGTTTATCTGTTAACCAGACATGCATTCTGACTTCTTGGTCAACATGTTTGGAAGAATCTTTAATTGAAATCAATTCTGTCATAAAATTCCTATCCACCTTTTTATCTTTATACTTTTCTATCATACCAAATTATTTACAAATTATCGACTTCGTTTACCAATTTTGCATTGTGAAAATCATATAATGTAAAACCTAATTTGCTATTTTTGTTTTGATAAGCAACTTCCCAGACAGGTTGAGATTGATACCAGCCTAAATTAATAGATTTCACATTAGAATTGGGATGTTTTTCATAAAAAATTTTACTAATTTTATTCTGACTAACCGCTTTATCCGATTGATATAAGTAGGCCTTTTTAGAACTAGGTAAGTAAATAAAATAATATACCTTGCCTTTTTTATCAGTACCTTTGATTGCATAGCTATTTGTACCCCGGTTTAAATGATAGTAGTTTTGAACATTTGTAATCGGGGTTTTTTGGTTAGCAATTCTGACTATTTGTTGATCATTATTTCTTGAATTACTCCCTGCTTTATAAAAAACAAAGATACTAGCAATGTAAAAAATAATAGCAAGTATTACAACCCAAATAATGAATTTAATGGTTTTTCTTGTATCGTCTCTTAAGATCATAATTATTAAGTTTATCCTTTAGTTGTTTTTCTGTGATTATTTCAGTTTTTACAGGAATGGCATTAATAAATTCTTGACCATATTCTTGATTCCACAAACGAGAATCTAGAATAACAAATTGTCCATGATCATGCTCTCCTCTAATCAAACGCCCCATCCCTTGCCGGAATTTAACAATCGCGCGAGGTAAACTATCATGTTTAAAAACATCTATTCCAAGATCTAATAATCTTTTTTGATTTAATTTTATTTCTGGCTGATCTGGAGAGGCAAATGGTAATTTAGTTGCAATAACCAAATCAATTCCACAATTATGAAAATCAATGCCTTCCCAAAAACTATCAGCACCTATTATAATAGCTCTCTTAGCAATACCAAATCTTTTAGCTATTCTTTTATTTGATCCAGTTATTCCTTGAGCTAAAATTTCGAAATTTTTTAATTGCGTGTTATTAATAATATTAGAAAAAATTTCCCTGATCTTTTCTAAATTAGTCATTAATATTAAAACATGATTCTTTTTCTTTAAATCATTAGTAATAATATTACTTAATACTTGCTCATACTCTGGAGTATTAGGAATAGGCAAATCCCTAACTGCTAATACTTCTAAGTGATTCTTTAAATTAAAAGTACTTTTTCCAATAAAAGTAATTGGTTTCAGTTTTTGCAGTGCCAGTTGGTTAATAGAGTAATCAAATTGCTTATTTACCGTCAAAGTAGCACTAACAAATAAAATATGACTAAAACGATCGTAAATGTTTTCTAATTCACTACTTACATCCAACATCATCCAGTTAAGATTAGTGCTCAAGGGATCTTCAGGATTAGTAGCAATTAAAATAAATCCGATTTGTTCTAGAATATTATCATCACTTAGTAAGTCTGCTAATTGATAAGCCTTTTCTGAATAGAAATCAAGCTTGTCGATTTGCTCACTGAGTTCACTTAAAAGACTTTCATCATTTATTAACAAACTAGTTTGTTTTTGATACAGCTTAAATAATATTTGATTTGTCTCTTGTCTAACCTGTTCTAATTTTTGTTCAAAAAGGTTTAACTCGGATTGAAAGTTGTCTTTATTTGCGAATAACTTCTTACCTTGAAAGCACAATTCCAAATTGCCGTTAGCAAGTATTTCATTACTCAAAGCTGCATCTTTTTGGTCATAAAGTAGTTTTTGAAAATCATTAATCTTATAGATCAATTCTAAAATTTCGGGGTCTAATTTTTTAAGTAAAAAGTTTAATTCAATATCATCAACAAATTGAGTTTGAACACAATCGTCCGAATAGTATAAAAGGTTTCTTAAATGACTTAAAACGCCCCACAAAGATTCAAATTGTAGTGAATCATTACGTGAAGTCATAACATTATCATTGAAGCGATGTGCCTCATCAATAACCAGATATGGGTTTTGTCCCCAAATAGTGTCCGTATAATGATTGGCTAGATAAGCATGATTGGTAACCAAAATATCTGCTTCTTCTTGATTTTTTCTAGCTAAATTCCAAAAATCAACACTTGCAAATCGGCTTCCAACTCTAGCATCCCCCGGATGAGAAATTTGGCTAAAGAATGGCGAATTATAACTAGTTAATTGCAATTCATCTAAATCACCAGTTTTAGTCTTTGTTAGCCAAACTAAAATTTGCATTTGCAAAACCAAAGTCGGCTTATTAGGAGCATCTTTAAATAGAGTTTGTACAAAGCCATCAAGGTCAATATAATGGCTACTTGCTTTAACTACCTCTGCTTTAAGGTCTAATTTGGTAACTTTAAGCATTTGAGGTATTTCTTTTTCTACGATTTGATCTTGTAAAATTTTTGTAGAAGTAGCAATTACCAATTTTCTTCCTGAATAAAGTTGATAAGCATAGCTAAATAAATATGAAAAGGTTTTACCAGTTCCATTTGGGGCTTCAACCATCATCGCCCGATCATTTTGGTCGTTAATAAAGTCATGGATATGATTGATTAATTCAACCTGTGCTTTACGATACCGTAAATAGCCCTTAAACATCTTCTTCTTCTGATCATTATTTTTAGGAAAAACAGGTGAATCACCCGCGAAATTTTCTTGTTGATCTACTTGTTTTTGCAAAATAATATTTCGAACCTGCATAAATTCTTTAGGAAGAGGCCTTTTTTTCTGACGATAATAATCAGAAATTTTGTTTATAATCCAAGAAGTATCACGCACTAACCCGGATGAAAGAGAACCCAAGGTATTTAAAGTAGCTTGAGGAAGTTGCTCTAATCGCTTAATGATATCTAATAATAAAATAGCTGTGCCATATGCATCTGAATCTGCTTTATGTGGATTTAAATGCTTGATTTTTAATTTGCTAGTTAAGTCACTTAATTTGTAAGATGGCAAAGTGGGAAAGGCAATTTTAGCTAATTCAACCGTATCAATTGCTCGATTATTTATAGGTTCATAACCATTATTCGTTAGTTCATAATTTAGAAAAGGTAAATCAAAATTGATGTTATGAGCGACAAAGACAGTATTTTTTAGAATCTTGATAATTTTAGGAGCATAATAAGAGAAATCTTTTTTGGTGGCAATATCTTCATTACTAATTCCAGTTAGATTTTGAATAGAAAGTGGAATTTCTCGGTGAGGATTGATCATAAAAGAATATGTTTTAACTACTTTTCTTTTTTTTATTATTGCACAACCAAATTGAATGATATGATTATCGTTTTCTCGCTGCGTTCCCGTAGTTTCTAGATCAACTACTGCAAAAGTATCATTATAAAAAGGTTTAGTCATTTTTCCTCCTTTCTGCTTTTAACAAACTATATTTTAATCCACTTTAATAATTTCTTGTGCATCTAACAAAATTAAATACTTATTTTTAACTTTTCTATTACCAATTTCATTTAAGGCTTGTTCATATAAACGTAATTGGCCGGTATATTTTGTTTTTATTTTTTCAATGGATAAATCTAAATGAGTTTTATCAACGTAATCTGTTTTATAGTCAAAAAGTATAATTCCATCTTCATCGACGAAGTAACCGTCAATTGTCCCGTGAACTAATATTTTAGCATTTTCATCAGAGAAGTCTTTAAAAAGTCTGCTTGCCTTAATTAAACTTGAAAAATCAACTTCTCGTTTTAAATTTTCAGGTTTTCGCCAGAATTTCTTTGCAAAATTGCTTTTAACAAACCACTGAATTTCTTTTTTATTTAACTTAGGAACAATTTCCGGATTTAGTTTTTTATCAGCAATTAGTTCAGCAATTTCATCGTCAATCTGCTTTAAATCGCCATCACCAGTATAATCATAGTATTGCAAAATTAAGTGCATTGCTGTTCCGATTTCAGCACCAGTGAAATTATTTCCAAAAAGAAAATTAGGTTTTAAATCAATTGGCTGCAAATAACGATTATTAGAAGAAATTAGATGACTGTTTTCTAGATCTTTATCTAGTGGATCATTAAAGACGTTTTTGATTTCAGAAACAGCTTGATAAGCCGTAGTTTTACTTGCATCTTGAAACGGATACTGAAAATCAAATAACTTTTGAGTAGTTTCGTTTAACAAAGAATATTCTTTGTGGTTCTTTTCTTCTTTAATTTCCTCAACTTGATCTAACTGATCACCATATTTGATAAATAAAATAGATTCTGTTTGATCGATATTAGCTGAAATATTATCAATTTTTTGATTGAAATGTTTGTCAAATTGAAGCGTAGGCCCAACAAAACTGAGTGGACTTTTAGCCAGTAATTTATCAGCTAGACTTAGCTGCCCATTTTGATTTAATTTATTTTTCCAGTCCTTAACTTTTTTATCTAGATTCTTAATATCAGCTACTAAAATTAATTTTTGTTTTGCCCTCGTTAAAGCTACATAAAGTATACGAGCTTCTTCTTCTAATAATTGCCTTTTCTTTTTAACATTTCCAATTGCTTTAACTAAAGAATCAATTCGGTAATGTTTCTGTTTAACTGTCAATCCTAAGGTATCACCGCTAATAATATAATTACTAGTTAAATCCCTCATTTGGTATTGGTGTTCTAAGCCAACATAGAAAACAATTGGAAATTCCAATCCTTTGGATCCATGAATTGTCATTAAGCGAACTGCATCCCCTGCTTCTTTGGTTAAAAGAGGCTGAGCTAGATCTTTTTTACTGCGTCTCATGCGACTGATGAAATTAATAAACTGGTATAAGCCTTTAAAACCAGCACTTTCATAAGAACTTGCGCGTTCATACAATGCTTCAAGATTAACGCGTCTTTGTTCCCCATTAGGTAGTGCTGTCATGATTTCTAAAAGATTGGTTCGCTCGTAAACACTCCAAATAAGCTCAGAGATTCGGTGTGCAATCGCAAATTGCCTTAAATCATCTAATTGGTTTAAAAAGTTTTTTATCTTTTGACTTAATTCATCATTAAGTGATAAATAAGATAGCAAAGCATTATAAAAGCTGGCACCTTTATTATTTATGCGGATTTTTGCTAATTCAGGTTCTTTAAAATTAAATAATGGAGACCGTAAAACGGTGACGAGAGGAATATCCTGATCAGGATTATCAATAATCTTCAAATAAGCCATAATAATTGTCAGTTCAAAAGTTTGGAAATAGTTTTGAGCGTCGGTAATAAAAATTGGCAGATTATTTTTTGCAAACTCCTGCATTATTTCCAGGTTATTAGCTCTACTCCTAGTCAAAATTGCAATATCACTATAACGAAATGGTCTTTTCTTACCTAATTTAGAATCGTAAACTTGTAATTTTTCTTTTTTAAATTGTACGATTCGTTTAATAACCATTTGAATCTCTGAAAAATCTAATTCATTTTCTTCGAGATTATCGTCGTTTTTATCTTTTTCATGAAAGATAACTTCACTTGCTTGAGCCAAATTCTCGGGATAATATTTTGCACCAAAGATCAGTTGCCCTTCTTCTTGATAATCAATACCACCGAAACTCTTACTTAACAATGGAACAAATAAATTATTTACTGTCTCGGTCACAGACTTAGTTGAACGAAAATTATTAGCAAGAACAATTCTTTCTTGTTTTTGATTATTATCTTGACCGTACTCATGATATTTCTTTAAAAAGAGGCTAGGTTCGGCTTGTCTAAAACCATAGATAGATTGTTTTACATCCCCGACCATGAATAAATTATTCTTTTCTTCTGCTTTGACAGTTTGAATAATTCTTTCTTGAAGTGGATTAATATCCTGGTACTCATCTACCAAAATTTCTTTAAATTTATTTTGGTAAAATTCTCTAGCTAAAGCAGAATTAGAAGTATCGCTTGTTAGTATCTGATAGGCAAACTGTTCCATATCACTATAGTCAATCAAATTTTCTTTTCTTTTTAGGTATGCAAATTGCGCAATTAGTTTCTTTTCTGCTTCAACAATTGTTTTAGTCAATCTTTTACTTTTTTCCAAAACTTTAATTTGTTCTTCTTCATCAGTTACGAAAAATGAAGTAAAGGTTGTAAAAACTTGATCTTTGGCTTCGGTTTTTAAATTTTGACAGTCTTCATAAAAATCTAGTAAATCTTCATCCCACTTTTTACTTTTACGATAAGTCCCGTTAAAGGTACAAGATCTAAGATTTTCTCGTAATTCGTTATAATTGACATCGTTTTTTAAGTTTTCAATGAAAATTCCTAAATTATTGTAAAAGTTCTGAAAATCAGTTTTAACTTTTTCTAGTTCTTTAGCCTGCATGAAAACTGTATTTAAGAAACTTGCGATTTTTCTCTTTAAGTCTGAAAAACTTCCGATTAAGTATGGTTTTATTTCTTTTTGCCATATTTCACTTTTGATTAAATCATCATTTATTTCATAGTCGTTAGATAAATTATTTAACCAATCAATATAGTCTGGTTTTGCCATTGCAAAATTGTATAAATCAAGCAATAAATCATGTGCCGATTCGACATCACGATCACCTGAAAAATTATCGTAAAAGGAAATAAAATCCCGCTGATTATTTTCTAAATAATCAGTTTCAATCTCCTTCAAAGCTCGCTCTTTCAAAAGTTCGGCTTGTGTATCATCTGTAAGAACGCTAAAGCTTGGGTCTAAGTTAATAACGTAGTAAAAACGATGAATAACTTCTAGACAAAAAGAATCAATTGTAGAGATATTCGCAGTATCAACTAAATTAAGTTGTTTACGTATGAAAACACGATTAGCAAATTCACCTTCCAATTTTTTGTTTAATTCGTTTTTTATCCTTTGCTTCATTTCCTCAGCGGCAGCTTTAGTAAAGGTGACTATTAGAAGCTGATCAATACTTCTTCCGGATAAAATTTCCTTGAGTACACGTTCAACTAAAACTGTCGTTTTTCCTGAACCAGCTGAAGCAGAAACTAGAATGTCTTTACCCCTATCGTCAATTGCTCGTTCTTGCATTTTGGTAAAAGGCATTATTCGTCCTCTTTTCCTATTTTTTCTTTGATTTTTGTTAATAATTGTTTTTTATTTAAGCTTTCAATGTTGTGATATTTATTTTCTCTGAGCATTGCATCGAAGAAGAAAATATCACGATATTCTGAATAAGTTAAGGCATTTTGACTTTTACCATATTTAAATGGATTTAATTTTATTTCACCAGATAAAATCTTATTTGCGGCGGCTTTGATCAAATATTCATTATATTTAAGAAGCATTTTAATTTCATCGTTACTAAAATTGCGATTACTTGGTAAACTAAAACCACCCTTTTTCTTAGTTTTGACACCGTTATAAAGATTTGAACTTACCGAATTTTCATTCAGCAAAGGTTCAGCTTCTAATAAAAGATATGGATCATTTGAAATAAGGCCTGTGTACATTAATTTCGGTTTACTGTCTAATAGATTGTTTTTAATTTCTAAGCTGCTGTTAACTAATTTTGAGCTATTTAATCGTTCTAACTGCTTTGTAATTGTTTGATAAAATGCGCCAAGTAAAGCTAACTCATTATCTTTAGCAAAATAACCAGCATTTTTGTTCAAAACATCTAGGTAAGAAATCATTTGTAAGCTAATGCCGTTATAAAACAAACCTAAGTCAAAATTTTTAGCAGACGATTTATAATCAATCACTTGTGCTAAAATTTGATTTTTTTCTTTAAAATCAGCCAAATCAACCCGATCCATTTTACCGCGCAGATAAACTTCGTGATTTCCTTCTAGATCAGGCAAATCAAAATTCAAGCCTTTAATTTTTTCTCCTTTGCCAAAACTGAGCTCGGAGTACCTTGCTCTCAATGGCGTTTTTGCAAGATTCTTTCGCCAATTTGTAGCCACTTTGCTTGTAGAATGATCAAGACACTTAAACAGATATTGATTAAAAGGATCATTCATCAGTTGAGCATACTTACCTTCTTTTTTCATTTCGCTGCGAACTAAATTAAGAAGAGTTTCTAACTTAAACTGATCAATCTTTTCTAAATCAAGATTATCTTTTTTTAGCTGCTTAACCAGGCGATCAAAGGTTTCGTGAAAATAATTCCCGGCTTGAATGACGTCTAATTCATTTTCAAAGCGTTTGCGCAAGCGTAAACCATAATTTAAAAAGTACTCATAAGAGTTTTCGTAATAAGTTTCAAGTTGGGTAACTGAAGAATTTAAATTATTGCCATAGAGCTTTTGGGCAAGATCAACGCCGATGTTTTCTGGTTCGTTTTCAAATTTGCTGGCCGTTAATACTTGCTGCGTTTTCTCTGGCAACTTCTTTTTACTTAGAGAGATCAACTGATCAACTGCTTCATTTGGTTCAATGGAATTTAAATATGATAAATAGCCTAAACTTGCATCAGGATTGGTAATAAATGAAAGAATGTCTTGTAGATTATCAGGCAAATCATGTTGGATAAACTCACTTGCATGTTTATTTTTCAATTTTTCATAAAAAATTGAAGGCTTCAACTCTTCATTTGCAGCATTTAATATTGGATAGGATAAATATACTCTATCTTGTGCTAAAGCTAATGCAAGCCCAAACTGGTAGTTTTGATCGAGATTATTTAATGATTGATGATCCTCAAGATATGAATTTTCATTAAAGTTACTTGCCAGTTGCTGAAGATTCTCTGAGCTCAAAAATCCAGGTGTTTTTTCAATTTTTGGTAAATTACCACTTGTAGCACCGATAATGAAGACTTGTTTGTAGCCAGAATTTTGAACCATCCCCATTTCAGAAATATTTACGGCATCTAGTGTTGACGGAATTTGAGAAAAAGTTGCTTCTCTAAAACCACTGATTAATAAATCGAAAAAATCTTGTAAATGGAATTCTTCAGGATTGATCAATAAATAGTCCTGTAACAATTGCATTAATAAATTCCATAATTGTTCTGGTTGTTGTGCTTGTTGTAAATCGCCTTTTTCATTAGCGCTGTTTCGCCAGATGTCTAATCTCTTTGCTACACCATTTTTGGTCAGAAAGTTGAAAAAGATGGTTAAAGCTTGTCGCGTATCTGTTTCATTTTTTAAAGCTGTCAATAAAGTGATTATTCTTTTTACAATGAATTCACGTAGACGATTAATTTTATTAACTTGTCCTGGATCTTTATCTAAACGAATAACTTCAGCCTTTAAATATTCAGAAAAATCTTTTTTCCAAGCTTGATGATTAATACCATGAGCTAACACAAAATTTTCTAGTTGATCAATGTCATGTAAGTAGCTTGTTTCATCCTTATACCAGTCAGGAATCAATAAACAAGTTTTTAAAATGGCTATTATATTGGACGTAGAGAGATTATTTTCGAGTAAATTCGCTAGATTTTCAATTAAGACAACTAATGGATGATACTTCATTTCTTGTTGTAAGTCATTGAAAAATGGAATGCCATTTTTTCTGAGGATCGGTATTAAGTAAGTTTCATACTCATGTAAGTTGGGTGCAATTACTAAGAAATCTTTGTAACGATAATTACTTAAAGCAACTTGCTGAAAAATTGTTCTAGCAACAAAGTATGCCTCTGCGTATCTAGAGTCGGCCTTGACTAATTGCACTTGCTTTAATTCATCCGGATTTGGAATTGCTTCAGTCCAAATACTGTTTAACAATTCGCGTGAATCCTGTTTTATATTTAAAGGAAAAGTATTAGTTTCGTACTTTAAATTATGACTATTAAAGAAAGATACTAATTTTTGGATTGTTTGTTGAATAACAAAATCGTAGTCTCCCTCTTTAGAATTCAAATTTATTTCACCAATTTTAGTTTTAAAAGCTAAAGTAACATTCTTAGCTTTTTTGGCTAAAATTTGAATTGTTAGTAATTCTTGCAGTGAAAAATGGGAAAAGTCTGTGAAGTAAAAGCTCAGGTTCTTTAGATCTTTTCTTTTAGCCAATACTTTATTTAACTCTAACTGAACTTCATTTTTAGTTGAAAATTTACCTTCAATTTCGTTAATGAAAGATTCATAAATAACTTTAATGTCGTGTAGTTTTTGGCTTGTTTCATCATTTAGTTCATTAGTAGAGAAACTGTCAAGATCAATATTACCTTCATGGATCTGCAAAATTGTATCATATAATTGCTTGACTAAACCTGTGTTTACAGTGACATTTTTGAATAAACTTAATTCACTTTGCTTTTCTTTTATTATTTTACCGAGTAGCATTGCACTTGCAGCATCATCAAGCCTAGTTGGTAAACCTTGTTCTTCTTCTTTTAGAAAATACCAAGCTAATCTTGAAAAAGAAAGGACTTGCAAATTTTTTACCGAAGTTTCACTTTGGCCCTTACTTTTAGCAAGTTTATTAATTGCTTTAATTTCTGTGGTAAACTTTATATGATTAGGAACGATGATAAAAGTTTCATATTCTGGATTATTTTTGTAGTTTTCTACAGCTTCTTCCAGAATTTTTTCTTGTAATGGATCTGTTTGTCGACCTGTCAAAATTTTGATCATTTGTTCGTAACTCCTTGTTTATTATTTTAGCATATGAAATTAATTCTTCATTAAAAGAAATACGGAGATATTTTACTGATGAAAAGTTCTTATTTAGCACATGGAAAAGTTATCTTAATCGGCGAGCACTCAGTTGTTTACGGCTACGATGCTTTAGCTTTGCCGATTAAATCTTTGAATATTAAAACTACTGTTGAAGAGTATAAGCAGATGTGGATGAAAACGAAACATTATGAAGGTCCCTTCTTTTCTGCACCTGATGAATATGATGGCTTAAAATATGTAGTCAAAACCCTTTTAAAGAAAGCACATTCTGAAAATGCTAAATTGAAGATTACATACACTGGTGAAATCCCCATCGAACGCGGATTAGGATCAAGTGCTACAGTTGCCTTGGGAACTGCGAAAGCTCTTTCTCAGTTTTTAAATTTGAACTTAAATGAAGATCAAATTATGGAAATCACTAATCATGCTGAAATGATAAATCATGGTAAAGCTTCGGGACTTGATGCTGCTACTGTTCATTCGGATTATTTGGTATTCTTTAATAAAGAAATGGGACCTAAAAAATTAGAATCAAAATTAGGTGCTACTCTACTTATTATGGATACGGGCCAATTAGGTAATACTAAAGAAGCCGTTTCAAAGGTTCGCCAGCAAATGCAAACTTCAGTAAAAGCTAATAAAAAAATTGAGAATTTAGGCTTTTTGGCAGATGAAACTAAGAAAGCTTGGTTAAAGCATGATAAAAATAAAGTTGGCCAAATTTTTGATCAGGCCCAAGAGAATTTAGCTTCACTAGGCTTATCAACAGAAAAAATTAATCAATTGAGTCGAATCGCTCATCAAAATGGAAGTTTAGGTTTTAAACTTTCTGGTGGCGGGTTAGGTGGAATTGTAATTGCACTTTGTGATTCAAATGAAAGTGCCCAAAAAATTGCAGAAGCATGTAAGAATTTAATTAGCAATCATTGGTATGAGGAGATTTAATGAAAATAACCGCACGTGCACACACAAACATTGCTCTAATAAAGTACTGGGGGAAAGCTGACAAAGATTTAAGACTTCCATTAATGTCAAGCTTATCAATGACTCTGGATGCATTTTATTCAGACACAAGTATTGAAAAAAGCACAGAAAACGAATTTTATTTAAATCAGAAAAAGCAAACAGATCAAGCAGCCCGAAGAGTCTTTAATTATTTAGAAAAACTGAAGAAAAAATATGACATCAAAGATAATTTACGCGTTGAATCAGTAAATCATGTCCCAACAGCTGCGGGTTTAGCATCATCTAGTTCAGCTTTCGCTGCATTAGCAACCTGCTTTGCAAAGTTTTATGATTTGAATTTAAGTAAAAAGGATTTGTCGCGGATGGCCAGATTGGGATCAGGCTCTGCCAGTCGCTCTATTTTTGGTGGCTTTTCTATCTGGCAAAAAGGTAATGATGATCAGACTTCTTTTGCTTACTCTTTAGAGGAAAATCCTGAGATGGATCTTCAAATGTTAGCTGTTGAATTGAATGACCAGCAAAAGAAATTGTCTTCAACCAAAGGGATGCAGCTTGCTCAAACCTCACCTTTCTTTGATATTTGGCTAAAACGCAATGAATCAGAATTAAACGAGATGATTGCGGCAATTAAGAATGAAGATTTTACTAAATTAGGAAGTTTAGCGGAACTTAATGCTAACGAAATGCATGCAATCAATTTAACTGCTCAACCTGAATTTACATATTTTGAGCAAAAAACTATTAAAGCAATTAAAATGGTAGAAGAATTAAGACAAAAAGGTATCGAATGCTACTATACAATTGATGCTGGTCCAAATATCAAAATTTTGACGCAATTAAAAAATGTAAAAG
>JAHLFT010000028.1 GCA_018883635.1 Candidatus Lactobacillus pullistercoris | reverse complement strand
GGAACATATAAAAAGTCTCCTTCTTTTACAGGTATATAACGCAAAAGTTTAGACCACTTTCCATTTTTAATCCAATCTTCTAGCTCTTCCTTACTCTTAGCATTGTGCCCATAAATAAGTTTAGCACCCGGCTCAGCATGAAGCACGTACCAGCTTTCTGTTTTCCCTGAATCATTTTCATGAATTCTGGCATATTCATCATCTGGATGTACTTGAACTGATAAATTATCATTTGCATCTAAGAACTTAACTAGTAAAGGAAACTCCTTTGCTTTGGGATTACCAAATAACTCAGGATGTTCTAAATATACTTCTCGTAATGTCTTTCCTTCTAGTGGACCTGCATTAACAATTGAAGCATCAGCTTTATATCCTGAAATTACCCAAGCTTCCCCAACCTTTCCATCCGGAATATCATATCCTAAAACAGTATTTAATTTTCGACCACCCCAAATTTTTGGTCTAAAGTATGGTGTTAAAAATAATGGTTCCATAAAAAAATCACCTCAATAAAAGTATATATCTTTTTGAGATGATTTTGAAACCACTTTCAGCTATTTTTTGGGAAATTTTTGATTCCAGTAATCAATCGCTCAATTCCATCCTCTACCATCGATATTGGGGATGCCAAATTAAGACGTAAAAATTGATTACCATTACCACGATAAATGCTGCCAGCTGAAACAATTAAGCCAGTTTCTTTTCGAATATAATCTGCTAATTTTTTACTATCTTTCGAAATCTCACTTACATCTAACCACATTAAGTAAGTCGCAGGACCAGAGACAATTTTCACATTTCTCAAATTTTTATTTATTTCATGCTCAGCATAGATAAAATTGTCATTAAGTGTATCCAATAAAGCATGCAGCCAATTAAATCCTTCTGTATAAGCAGCGATTGTTGCCGGAATTGCCAGTAGATTTGGCTCAGCTAATTCATCACTATTGAGTCCTCGACTAACAATACTGCGTAAATTTTCATCAGGAATAATTACCGTAGCAGCATGAAGAGCAGCAACATTAAAAGTTTTACTTGGTGATACGAGGCTGATTACATTATTTCTCAATTCTTTGGTAACAGAAAATGCGGGTGTATATTTTACATTATTTCTAACTATGTCACCATGAATTTCATCTGATAACAAAATTACATGATATTTTTGACATAAGGCTGCTATTCGCTCTACTTCACTATTTGACCATACTATTCCAGTAGGATTATGTGGGTTACAGAAAAGCATTACTGTGGTCAATGGATTAGCTAATTTATTTTCTAGATCTTGCCAATCAATCTCATATTTTCCGTCATGATAACTCAAATCACTCGATAATACATGACGACCATTATTCTCAATCGAATTATAAAAAATATTATAAACTGGCTCTTGCACCAATACATTATCCCCAATATGGGATATACGTCTGATAATTGATGAAATTGCTGGTATCACTCCAGTAACAAAGATCATCCATGTTGGATCAGCATTCGCTCCATGCTCTAGTTGATACCAATTACTTACAGCATTAAAATAGTCCTCTCCCGCTTCTTCATAGCCAAAGGCACCTAGATTAAGCTTTTCTTGCATTGCCAAAATAACTTCAGGAGCTGTTTTAAAATCCATGTCCGCAATGGACATTGGCAGCTCATTATCTTGCACATCCCCCTTTACGGAATCTGTATGTCTTCGATTTACTACTGTCTTAAAATCATATTTCAACTTTATTCACCTTCTTGATTTTGATCAGAAACTGATACTTCTCTATCAACTGGTTCTATAGAAATAATTTTTGTAGCCTTAGGATCAACTTTACTAGGATCAATAATTACTGTTTCTATCTTTTTAGCCTTAATTATTCCTGAAATAGAATTTTTAATACTAGTAATTTTGCTGTTTATAGTTGCATTAATATTATTTTCAAAGGCAAGTGAAGTTTGGTTTACGATACAATTTTCTAAACTAACATGATCCACATAACATAGTCCCTGATCACTCTCAATAGTACAATCTTTAAACGTAATATGACTACTATTCTAGCTCAAATATTCTCCATCGATCTGACAATTAATCAAAGTCACATTCTTACAATTCCAAAAAGCATCCTTTGAAACAAAACTACAGTTCTTACATACAATATTTTTAGCTCCATCAAATACGTAGTTTCCCATTACTCTAACATTTTCCATGTAAATATTAGAGCTATCTTTTCCAAAATACTCTCCATTAATTTCTGTATTTTTAATTGTAATATCTTCACAGGTCCACATTGTCTCTTCTGCGTCAGAAAAGAAAACATGGTCTAAGGTAATATTTTTACATCTTCTAAATAGCTTTGAAGCTTTCAGATTAGAATTTTTAATAGAAATATTGTTAGTGTACCAAATCCCATTTCGAGACATTGTTTCAAAAGTCGTATCAGTAATACTAAGGTTATTTGAATACCATAAAGGATATTTATATTTAAAAATAGTGGCTTTTATTTCTAAATTTTTGGTTTCTTTTAAAGGAGATTCTCCTTCACCAAAAGTAACATTTTTTACAATTGTATTTGAAAGGCCGTATAGAGCTCTTTCTCCTTCAAAATATTTTTCTTTAATTTCTTGCATATATTTTCTCTTTTATTAAAGCTTTCAAACATCTAGTCTAAATTATGAAAAGTAATTGTCTAATATTTGATAAGCATACTTAAATATACTTTCATACTATATAAGGAATTCTTTATTACTTTTCTAAATCATTATAGGAAAAAGCTATTTTTGAGAAAATTTACAGTTTTTCATACTAGGATAAATTATATTTATAGCAAAAAAGATGAGTTCAATGGAACTCATCTTTTTAATTTAATTATTACGTTTGCGTTTTGAAATACCTGTTAAACCAATAGCACCTAATATTGAACTTACAGCACCTAAAACAACTGCAGTGACACTATTTTTAGCTCCAGCCTTTGGAAGTTTAGTTTGACTAGTTCTCTTCGTTGAATTAGTTGGTACTTCTGGAGTTGGATTTTCTGGGGTATTTGGTGTCTCTGGAGTAGTTGGTACCTCTGGAGTGGTTGGGGTAGTCGGCTTTTCAGGAGTTGTTGGTACATTTGGAATTGGAGTTACAGGTTGGTGTGGCTTCAAGTTGTATCCACCAATTAGATCCCAATCAACTGGTTTACCCCATTCTCCCGGAAGCGCAGCACTATTTGGAGCATCTTTTTCAAGTACACCCATCATATCCGCATTTTCACTACTATCATCCCAAATCCAATCACCTTGGTTAGTCATTTTAGCTAAAACAGTAGTAGTGTTATCTGGATTAATTTGTAACAAGAAACTTGGTGCCCAAGTTGCGTGCATACCCTTTCCAGCAACTTCACCACGATTAGTGATGTATGAAGTAATCAAAAGTTGATCATCTCTTCCTTCTACTGGAACTGCATAGTATGAATAAGTTGCAGTACGCCAGTTAGCCGGTACAGATGCAGTTAGAACAACGCCAGATTCATTTAATGGAACATAACCATGAGTTAAGTTATCAGAAACATACCCAATCATAGCTACGTTATCACCAACTGCTTTGTTAGCAGCCATCCAAGCATCATCGTTACTACCACGGTTTAATCTAGTAGCAGCAAATAAGTAATACTTATTACCTAATTTAACAACATCAGGACGTTCAATTTCATCACTTACCATTGGAGCACTAATAAGTGGACTGTAGACCTTTGCAACACTTGGATTTTTAACATTATTGTTTAATTTAATGATACCAATTGCTGCATTTGACCATTTAGCTCTATCTTTAATATCGGAGTTAGATAAAATTTGGAAGAAATCACCTAAATTATCCTTGTTAGTACCACCGTAATTTAACCATTGATAAATTTGATCATCACCTTGATAATTTTCGGTTCCAGTACTTGCTTCAAACACAAGGTAACGATTGCCATCTTCATCATCAATCACGTGTGCATCACGCATTGCGATGTTATCAGCACCTTTGTTAGTTTCTTTCCATTGGTCATAAGTTTGGTAGTGGTAACCATCACCTTCAAAAACAATATGATCATTATCAACATGCGCAATAGAAATCTTATCTTGATCTTTTTCAAGATTTAAGTAAACAGTTGCACTAGCGAGTTTTTGGTGATTAGTATAGTTATCACTAGTATCAACCTTAGTGTAGTAAAGCTGAATTGAGCCATCTTTATTTAAAGTTGCTGATCCAGACCATTGTTGAATAACTGGAGTACCTAGGCCGAAAATAGGACCGGCATTCTTCCAATGATTAAAGTCATTATCACCGTACTTATTGTAAAGAAGATAAATGTGGTTATCGTTGACGTTTGGAACTCCCATCATACCAATTACTAATTGGTAGCCATTCCAGTTAGATACGTAACCAGTTTTTGCATCTTGAACAGGCCATGAATCCCAAATTTCCAAATCTTCTACTTTTCCACTTTGAGCATCAAGTGTTTTAGCAGCAGGCATATTTTTAATTTTACTTGCATTGAAGAAAGGAACAGCATAACGAGCATCTTGTTCAATTAAAGTTTTAGCAATTTTCTTAAAGTCGTTGTAAGTTAACTGAGTACCACTTTTTGCTTCTTTAGAGAAATTAATTTTATTTAATTCATTAATTTGGTCATTAGTTAACTTGCTAGTATCAACACCAGATTCTTCAACGATATCTTTAACTTGGCCCTTTAATTCAGCTTTAGCAGCATTTTCAGCTGGCTTTACTGAAGTCTCTTTATTTTCTTCAGTATTATTTTTATCTACTGAGTCTTTCTTTTCAACTTGTTTTACATCAGTTGTTTGAGCATTATTAGTGGTAGCAGGAGCGGTCTTTTGATCACTAGTACTATTATTTATTACTTTATCAACAGTTGTTTCAGCAGTAATTGTATTTGTATTTTTTACATCACTTATCGGTGCATTAGTAGCAACTGTTTGCGTATTATTTACTGCAACTTCCTTATTTTCATTTGATTTTTCAGTGTTAGTATTTGCAGCTACATCGCTAGTACTTTTATCTGCACTATCTTTTTTAGTTACTTGGTTATTATTTTCATTGTTTGCTGAAGTAGAGGTTATTTCTACAGTTTGATTTTCATTAACATTGTCCGTATTAGTAGTAGCAGCGTTCGCAGTTGATGCACTTAATACAATAGCTGCTGTTGACAAAGTTCCCATTAATAAAGATTTTCCGCTTAAAGATATCTTTTTATGATTTTTATTTTCCAACATCTTTTTCCTCCT
>JAHLFT010000027.1 GCA_018883635.1 Candidatus Lactobacillus pullistercoris | reverse complement strand
ATAGCGTGTGCCAATCATTTGAATCGCACTATTATAAATTTGGTCCACACACATCAACTTTATAATTATTCTAAGGCAATTCATTAATAAATGCTTAGCACGCAATAAGTGAAAAACTGCCAAAAGACTAGCCTTTTGGGGTTATGTTTAGTATACTCTTTTTTCTCTATAATAATGATTGACATTCTATAAGAATGTTGTTGATAGAAGTCAAATATAATTTAGATTAAGCATTAAGCTATTTGATAATAGCTTGATGCTTTTTCTTTTAGAATCGCATCTTTTTCTTCTAATTTGATTCTTGTTACTAAATGATAAAAGTTGAAATAGCCATAAGCAGTTCGTTCAATTTGCTTTATTTTGCGGTTAGTACCTTTAAGGCAGCCATTTGATTCAGTAAATCTAGCAGCGTTAAGCAAATCATGAAGACAACGTTTAAAGGTTTTTAACGTAATGTTCATTTGATAACCTATAGTATCTTTACAGTTGAGAAGTTTTCTTAGATCAGAAACATTTTTATTTATTAGGGCTTTACTAATATCTTGTAAAAGATTGTAGGTATTCTCTAATTCTTCACTTAACGCTAGTCCATCAGTCACAATTTGTTCCTGAGTTAGTGTATCTTTGAGGTGCCAGTCATAATCTTGGGTAGAAGTAGTCTGATATTTTTCAAGCATTCGTTGAACAGTACAAGTTGAAACTTAGTTTTTGATGGCAATAGTTTTCATCGACATGTCTTCAGTTAAAGCAGAAATAATTCTTTCTTTGGCTATTCTGATAAAGACAGGTAGACTAGCATCTAAAGCAAGATAACGGACATTAGAATAAGAATGGCCATTGTGCCAAATATGATTAGAGCAACAAACAAGACAATGATCAAGATGAAGGACAGCATGATAGAATTTGGCCTCACGTCCACGATATTTCCCTAATGAAGTATCAAGGAATTCTAAATTGTCTGCTTAAATATTAAGAGTAAATTTAAAATAATTATTGAGAGAAGTCATAAGCAATCAACTTAATTTCTAAAGAGTAGAATCAAAGGATATTAATGTAAGAGGCCTATGGCTTCTTTTTTGTATCAGATTTTATATGTCTTTAAATAATTGAAACTGTGTGTCGATTGTCATACAATATGAAGGAGGTGATAAATATGGATTCAAGAGTAGACAGCAGAGTTCCAATGGATGTCAAAGAAAAAGCTAGTAAAGAATTAGCCGCACATGGTTTATCAATTTCTAGCTTTATCCGAATGGTATTATCGTCAGTTGCTAATGATGGCCTTCCTAAGTACTGGGGAATTCCGAATGCTGAAACTATGTCATCAATTTATGAGGCTGTTGATGACATAAAGCAACCTCATTTAAAGAGTGCATCTTCATATGATGAATTGGAGAAGCTATTAGATGAGTAAGATAATTCCTACAAATCGATTTAAAAAGCAAAGAAAAAAGGTTAAAAAGAATCCGCGCTGGCATAGCACTTTTTATGGTGAAGTACCTTTTGATAAGGATCATCGATCACCTTGGCAGTATGTTATTGAGTGCTTTTTAAATGATGATCCAATTCCTGATTACTTTTATGAACATCCAATTACATTAACCAAACGTCAACGTCAGGAAATTAAAAGTAGATTTGGTAGTTTAACTAATCTTGAAATTAAGGGATTAGATTTACATTTTGATGGCCATAATGGAGATCATCTGCTTTTGTACATTAGAACGAATAAAAACACAATATATTTAACAGGAATTGGTACTCATTCAGATTTATTTTGAAAATTTAGTTATAGTATAATAATGATAGGATATATGATGCAGTTATCTCATGAACTCATGAGATGAACATGCAATTGCACGGGGCGGTCTTAGACCGCTTTTTGCATGCTTAAAATTACGGTTAGCCATGGTTTAAACGCCATGGCTTTTCTGTTTAAAAAGCCAAATTAAAAATCATTGAACTGAAATTTTACAGTAATTGAATAAGTACTTGTCCCCGTAGGCTAAGAGCTTATCAATATGTCGTAATAATCTTTTTTAGCTCTTTTAAATAAGCTTTTTTTAAACTCTCAGGTTCAATAATTTGAACATCGCTGCCTAATTTTATTAAGTACTGTATCATGTAGTCTAATTCTTGAGGATTATAATGCCCTATCAGGTAGTGAATATTATGGTGTGTTTCAACTTTCATACTAGGATAAAGGTCGCGTAATGCGGCATTTTTTCCGTGCTCAGACAGCAGGCAGCGAAATTCAATGGTGCGGAAATTATTGAAGTAAGCAGTTCTAATTTGGTTGAGTTCCGCAATCTTCTTAGTTTGCTTGTCAGAAGCCAGCTTTAACTGTTTTAATTTATTACATTTATAAATACGGTAAGTCTTACGCTTAAGATCAAAAGCTTCGGTGTACCAAAGTCCATTTTGGTAAAAGATATTGGCAATCTGTAAAGTTTGCTTTTGCTTGGCTTGAGTATTTTGACAGGTAACAGCGAAGTTCTGTGTCGCAGCCTGCAACAATAAGGTTAAATTTTGCGCGTCATCAACAGATGGTTCACGGCGATATTTCACGATATTTTGCATTTGTTTGATTTGTTTCTGGTAGTTGACTGGCAGTGATTTTAACAGTTTTTGATAAATACTACTAAATGATTTTTTGAATGGTGTAGTGGATACCAGATCCATTGATTTGAGTGCAAAAAAGATGGCATTGATTTCTTCAAGGTTGAATTTGATAGGGACCCAGAGTTTTTCTTGACTAATCTTGTAGCCACCGTTACGACCAACTTCCGAATATAAGGGTAGACCCATTTCTTCAAGTTCTGCAATGTCACGCAGGGCAGTTCGTTCGGAAATTTGAAACTTGGTTGTTAGTTCATTTAAGTTAAAACTGTTGCGATAGGAAAGATAGATTAATTCTTGGTTGAGACGATCTGCTTTTTTCATTAATAAAATCCTTGATAAATACTGACGACTTTTGACAGGGTTTATCTGTATTATAAAAGATATAGATTGAAAGGATGAAGAAGATGACTAAGTTTATAAATGAAGAATTTTTAGATGTCTTATTTGATAAGGGACCAGCAACAATTGTTAGCGTGAACGGCAACCCTGCTAGCGTGGTTAACACTTGGACGCAATATATTAGCGTGGTGCGTGATAATACACTGCTAATTCCTGCTGCGGGGATGCATTCAATTGAAAATGATTTTAAGAACGATCCTAAGCATGATTTGACGATTGCGATTGGTTCTTATAATTATGAAGGTAAGGCCGGTATGGGTCGTGGTTATCATATTCACGGCCGCGGTGAATTCATTACTGAAGGTGAATATTTCGAGCAAATGAAGGCACAATTTGATTGGATTCGCGCAGTACTAATTGTAAAGATTCATGATATTGAACAGAAGATTTAAATGAGAAGGCATGGTTTAAAAGCCATGTCTTTTTTACATATTCAACAAGCATTACTTCAGACAAATTAAAGTCAGTCCGCTATAATGAAAAGAAATTACTATAGGGGGGCTTGAAAATGACAGAATCTAAACTTGATACAGCAATTTTTGCCGGCGGCTGCTTTTGGTGCATGGTTGAACCTTTTGACAGCTTGCCAGGTGTAGAAAAAATCGTGAGCGGCTATACTGGTGGCCATGTCGCAAATCCAACTTATGAGCAAGTATGTGCAGGAGACACCGGTCACACCGAAGCCGTTGAAATTACTTATGATCCAAAGAAAATGCCTTATGAAAAGTTACTACAATATTATTGGCAAGTAACTGATCCAACTGATGCCATGGGACAGTTCCAAGATCGCGGTGATCAATATCGTCCAGTAATTTATTATAATTCCGAAGCACAAAAGGAAGCTGCAAAAAAGTCTAAGCAGGAATTAGCTAATAGTGGCAAGTTTGACAAGCCAATTGTGACACAAATTGAACCTGCACAGCCATTTTATGCAGCTGAGGATTATCACCAAGACTTCTACAAGAAGAATCCGCTCCGCTACATGATGGAAGAAGCTGGCGGCCGTAGCGATTTTATTAAAAAACACTGGGATAAATAAAATCACGTAACTACTTGTCCAAGTAAGCTTAAGCAAAATGTTTTTGTCGCACAACTTTTCATAATATTGTGAACTTAACGTATGAGTAAAACAAACGGAGGCAATATGATGTAGCACTAATGAAGTTGACTGGATGGGAATTTCTCCTTTAATGGAATTTGAACCAGGTCCTACTCAAGACTACGTGATTGGTGGCAATGAATTATTATTTAATTCTAAGGGCGATTCAACTGTTACTGCAGGCACAATGGCGACAGTGTTTGTTGATGAAATAAAAGAAAATAAACATCATCATGAACGGATAACTGTCGTTAATTCGTAAAATTAAAAGTAAACAAAAGGCCGAGCGTTATTACTCGGCCTTTCATCATAATGAAAGTGTATAAATAGAAAAATGATATAGATATAGAAGAGGGAAAAGAATGATAAATTTTCCCCCTCTATATATTAAGTACGCAAAAAATCTAGAATTTACCGAAAAAATTCTAATTTTTTTGAAAATTGAAGTTTTTTGCCGTTCGGCCGTCCGATTAAAATCCCTAGTGGTGGTACTTTGTAACAGAAGTAAGAGATTAGCCAAGATCCAGCACAGACAAATAGAATCCCAATTGGAACTAATAAAAGCATTTCCCAACTCGTAATGTGTGTATTAATCGCTTGGAGAATTCTTTTCAAAATAATTATCGGCGCCATTTGCGTCAGATAAATTCCAAAGGATAATGTTGACGTGATGCTTACCGCTGCAGAAAACTTTTGCCAATTTTTATTTGTCCGCAGCTCTGCATATTTTAATGAAAAAGCAATTGCTGCCAAGATGACTGCAGTTGAGTAAATCATAATGTAGGGTTGGTGAGCTAAGGTTGCGTGGTGTCGTTTAAAAAGTAAAAATTTCGTATTGAAAAGATATAATGCAACGGTTCCGATTGATAATAGAATCGTAGCTAAATAAATCCAATTGTGATATTTACGAACCCACTTTTTAACATCCTCATAATGAATCCAAATATAACCACCTAAAATAAAGTAATATTGGTAAAAGAGAACATTATCACCATAGTGGCTGAACAGATAAGGCCAGCCTGTGTGGCTCACGTATGGAAAGACATATTTCACATAGAAAAGCATCGCTAGTTGAATCAGCCCAGAAATAATCAAAACTGCTTTATGATGGTGCTTAGTCTTTTTAAACATCCAAACTAAAATTGGAAAAATTAAATAAAATTGCAACGTTACATATAGGTAGTAGAGGAAGAAATGATTACCATGCCAAATACCTTTTCACCAGGTTAATAACCAATGATTCCAAGTAAAAGATTTAGACGAGAGCAACATTGTAATTATTAGGAATAGCCCCATCCAAAATGCGTATGGAATACCAATGTTCTTAAAATGTTTTTTCCAAAAACTGAAAAGATGGATCTGGGGTTTGTGATAATAAACTAGAAACATTACTAAGCCCGTGATAAACATGAAGCCATATCTAGCAAAGTGAAGCATCATATGGCTGGCAAGAAGCAGGGCGTGTGAATGTGATCCACTGACAAAAGAATTAGTGTAATAGGATGTGACATGCGTTGCCAGAAAGGCGAGCATGAAAAAACATCGCATTAGGTCTACTTCATATAAGTAGACCCTTTTTTTAGTTTTATTGATTTTGATCGTCCCCTTTGATGAACTAGATATAATACTTTACAATTTATATAGTATTGCTTTATCTTGATGGAGTTATTATCAGATAATTACATATATGTGTCCTTTTCAAAAATTAATAATAAAAATGTTCTAACTGACTGTCTAAGTAAGAAATTTATAAGATTTTAGCATCAAAATTGTATAAATTGAGATAAAAATCATGTAACTGACTGTCCAAGTAATGGAAAATCGAAATTTATTCCTTAAAAACGACGTGATATGGAGTAAAAAAGATTAATAAAAAAGTGAGTGGGAAGAAACTCCTCGAGAAATAGCCGAGATAGTCTAGAACCGAATTAGAATACGAAGTATTCAATTCGTGTTCGTAACTATAATTGGCTATTTCTGTTTCTGACCACGATAATTCTGGAATAGAGTATGCAAAAAAGTGTCTGTAAAATTATTTCCCAGACACTTAAATTACTTATCTTCTGTTTTTATTTTTTCTTAGATTTAACTTTACTTTTGACGTCTGTATAACCATCTAAAACATTCGCGTAACGACCTAAAGTAAATAGATAGTCAGATAGACGATTGATGAATTTAAGATTGCTAGAAGCCAATTTTTGCTCCTCTCGATCAAGTGTAACCATTGATCGCTCAGCACGACGCGCAATCGTTCGTGCATATTGTAAATTTGCTCCTGTTTTCATACCTCCAGGTAAAATGAACTCTGGAATTTTCGGAATCTTCGGCGTTAATTCATCGATTCTTTTTTCTAATTTTTTAACTTTATCATCATCGATTTCGTGGCGTCTTCTAACTACGATATCGGCTTCAAGCAAATAAAGATTTCTTTGCAATTCTTGAAGCTCATCATTAAGTTCCAAACAATTTTTAGATAAATTCGCAATCACTACGCCGAGATATGATTGCAGTTCATCGATGTCGCCTAAAGCAGTGATTTGGGCACTATCTTTTGCGACCATTTTACCTGAAACTTGCTTAGTTAGCCCCTGATCACCGACTTTAGTATAAATTTTGAGTGTCATTTTATATTACCTCGCTTGTAACGTTTAAGAGCAATGGTTAGTGGTTTATATAGTAATGGATAAAAAATAAAGTTACCGATGCAATGGTAGGTATCGAATGAAAAACTACTGATAGTGTAGGCGATAAAAGCTGGAAAACCGCCCCAGATTGACATTCCAAAATTGATGACCAAGCCGTAGACATAACCAAGTAAACTAGCAACTACGATTTGAACACTAAAATGCTTTTTAAATACAGAAAACTTGCTACATAGGTATACAACCACAACGCAAACTGCATATGCTAGTATTTGCGGGATCGTCCAAATACCAAATCCTAAAAAGATATTTGAAATGACCATGACCAAAACAGCCATAGAAAAGCCAAAACCTATTCCTAGTTCTAGCGTAACAATCATTAAAATGTCAGTTACGGGTTGAACGTTTGGGATAGGAATTATTTTAGCAATTCTGAGCACAACAGCTAGAGCAGTAAGCAACACGAGCAAAGTTAATTGTCTAATCTGAATTCGCTCAGTTGTCATAATTAGTTTTTAACTTTATCTAAAGTGAACTTAACTTTGTCATTGTTTTTAACGTTTTGCTCAGCTGCGCCTTTTTTAGCCCACTTGCCGTTAATAGTGTAGGTCCAGTAGATTTTCTTCTTAGGATTTTGACTCTTACCATCAATACTGGTGATGAAGCCCTTGGTTTGCTTAACTTTCCAGCCCTTTTGTAAACCGTTCATTACTTTAGGATTCTTCTTAGGTAGTTTAATCTTCTTAAAATCTAAGGTCTTTTTGCCTTCTTTTAAAGTATAGCTAACGGTAATTTGCTTATTAGCAGTGGTTTGCTTATTGCTAGTGGCAGAATGACTGGCACAACCGGTTAAAGTGAAAGAAAAGATGGCAGTGGTGGTTAAAATAGTAGCGATTTTTTTATTGATAGTTTTCATAATTTCTCCTCGTTAGTAAATAAATTATTTAATTGGGCAAGCTCCGCCTTCACAATCACTTTGACCGACAATTTCTAAATCTTTTTGGTCATCGTTTTGTTTCATAAATATAGCTTCAACATCGCCGTGAATCTTATTAGCTGCTTCTTCATATTTTTCCTTATTGATTGGCTCCTTTGGAGCTTGTTTTAAGCTGCCGCCGTAGTATGGAAGAAGGGAAGTGGACTTAATAATGTGACGATATTGTCTAAGTAAAGGTGCGATTTCCTTACTTTCATCATCTTGGAAAGTAACAGTACATGATACTGCGTTGTCAGACCAGTATGTCTGTAAGAATGCTTGCGTTGCAAATTGTTCACCAATTGAAACATTACCAGCTGAAGCAAAGTTCTTGCTGTCGGCGTTAGCTGCACGTAATGGAAATTCAACACAAATCGTGTTCTTAGTGTAAATATCAGGTTCAGTCTTATAACCACATGCTTTAAGTGCTGGTAAAAGTGGGTCTGAAGCTTGGAAACGAATTCTTTGAATAAGGTAGCCAGAGTAATGGAAGTGCATCCCTTCAGACACACCAGCAAGTTTAGCAACTGTTCCTGAAGGCTTAACCGTTGTGTGTTTAATCGATGGTTTGCAGTCTAATTCCTGACTGTATTCACGATCGGCTTTAATTACAGCTTCATACAAATAATTAAAGGTATTGACAATTTCTGGATCATAAATTGGCTTTTTAATTTGGTTACCATCGTCATCGGTGATGTCTTTCCAGCCCTTAACTACGCGGTGACCAAAGTGATTCAAAATCCAGTCTTGAATTCCAGACATTGAAACACCAATTCTGCGATTCTTTTGAATGATTTTACGTGATACTTCCCAATCGTAATTACTAAAGGTTACTCTCTTAGCAAATCTAGTTGCCAGATAAAAGGCGTCTTTTAAGTCCCAACCTTGTTGTTCTGCAATAAATGGAAATACTTCAAATAAGTTACATGGTTCACCGTTAGCTAAAGAAATCTCGCCACAGGGGTTAGTACCTTCAACGTCATCGTCAATTCCTGCTTGATAGCCATCAGCGATTCGGCCATAGTTACGGGATAATTCGAGATTAACAACCCCAGGTTCACCGTTATGTAAAATGCCGTCCGCAATTGGATTATACTCATTAAATTTTGAGTCAATTGCCACACTATTATTAGAAGCCCAACGGTGGTGGTAGAGTTTTTCTTTGTCTTGCTTCATTTTAATGAAGTCTTGATCATCATTTGAGCCTAATGCAAGTTCAGCTGAACGACGAACGTTACCAGCAACAACGGTTTTACCGATTAAATTACAGATATCAGTTCCGTCTACTGCAGATAAATGTTCATTTTGCTTGGCATTGATGATTTTATTAATGTCAAAAAACATTTCAACAAGTGGCATTGGTCCTGAGGCAGTGCCGCCAAAACCATGAATTTTAGCACCGTAAGGACGAATCTTACTAATATCTAAAACAAGCTTGTGCTTATTTTCAGGATTAGTAGCGTTAAAGTGCATATCAATCATCCGCGCACTGGCTAAAACCCAACCTTCACGGGTATCTGGCAATTCGTAGTAAATATAATCGTCTTTGTCTTTTTCTTTCTTAGCCCAGTCATCTTTATCAACTGCACCGAGTTTAAGAGAAGCGTCATAAGATTTACTATTTTTGTCGATGACAACCGTTAAGTCGACTTTTTGATCTACTTTTGGAATTTGCTTAATGTTTTCTTTGACAACGGAAAAGCCTACGCCGCCGCCTTTCATTAATTGATCAAACAAAAAAGAAAAAGGCATAGAAACAGCTAATATATCACTAGCTAAGTAACTTGGAGCAATGTGGCTGTCACCGTATTTTTGGGGACGGATTGCAATGAACCAACAATTGTTTAAAGAATCACCATTGCGTTTTTGATAATCACTACCAGAGATCCATAAATTACGTCCAGATGGGGTAGCGGCTAAACCATAGATTAAGCGGAATAATTGTTGAGCCTCAGCTGTTAGTTCTGAAATGACGGCTTTTGAAGGATTATCTTTTAAACGGGGGTCTAAGTTAATGTTACCTTCGATCACACGCTTAACGGTTTCATCCCAATTTTCGGATCTATTCTTATCATTAAGCCAGCGGGCGTATGTTCTTTTATATGTAACCCAGCCGAGTTCACCCCAATGGGGTCTAATTTTATTTTTTATTTTGTCTATGAAAGTTTGATCTAATTTAATGACCTTTTGCATCTTTATATCTCTCCTGTAAGATGAATTATTAATGTTTCACTATATACAATTTATTGATGTCATAATTGAGCATACCACAAGATATTGTGTTGCAAACAAAAAAAGTTTTAGCAAGTAAATTTGTAAACTACAATTTCTTGTGTCTGTAAGAAAAAATTAGAAGAAAATTTTTTGTATACAATTAGGCAAAAGTTAATGTTTTTATGATTATTTTTTTGAAAATATACAATAAAATTGTGTAACAAATTTGTCTTTGTTTTCTTTAGAATTCAATAGGAATAAAATAAAGCACAAGCACTTATTTATATGTGAGGAGGAAGTACATGAATAATGCATGGCAACGGTTCAAAGCCAATGTGCCACTAAGAAGATTCGTAGTTTTGTTGTTTATTATTGCTTGTCTTTATGAGATGCGCGCAATGATGAACACAATTTTGTTAACATTTATCTTTACTTACTTAGTCGTTCATTTAATTCGACTAGTGCAGCGTCATTTGCCTAAGGTTCCGTCGGGATTAATTGTAAGCGTGACGTATATTTTGGTTTTACTAGCGCTTTATTTTGTAATTACGATTTATTTGCCGATGCTGGTAAGTCAGATTAGCAAAATGATTAAGTCGGTGGTTACTTTTTATGAAAGTGACAGTATGACCGGTTTTATGCAGTACATTAATCGCTATATAAACCGCAGTGAACTAGTGACGCAAGCGAAAAACGGGATGGGAATAATGATGCACACTTTGTCTAGTGTTGGTTCATTAACTCTGGCTGTTTTTATGTCCTTAATTTTAAGTTTCTTCTATACAATTGAACTGAAGAAAATGAATGAGTTCTCTAGTTTATTTGTAAAAAGCGGAATTTTTAAATGGTTCTTTGAAGATGTCGAATATTTCGGGAAAAAATTTATTAATACTTTTGGAGTAGTTTTAGAAGCACAATTTTTCATTGCGATTTGTAATACTGCTTTGACAATGATTTGTTTAGCCTTTATGCGGATGCCGCAGATTATTGCTTTAGGCTTAATGGTCTTTGTTTTGAGTTTAATTCCGGTTGCCGGCGTCATTATTTCTTTAATTCCATTGAGCATTATTGCTTATTCGGTAGGCGGATTGCGGTACGTGATCTATATTTTCATCATAATTATGGTGATTCACGCCATTGAAGCTTATGTTTTAAATCCTAAATTTATGGCAAGTAAAACAGAACTACCTATCTTTTATACATTTCTTGTCTTGCTTGTCGCAGAACGTTTCTGGGGCACTTGGGGCTTGATTGTCGGTGTGCCAATTTTCACATTCTTACTTGATGTATTGGACGTTAAATCTGTTAAGAAAAAGAAAGAGCGCAAGCAAGAATGAAATTACTTTTAACAGGTGATAGCATTATTGCACGGCATGAGGGCTTAGGAATTCCAATGATAAATGCCAAGCTAAAAGAAAAATATCCAGATTTAGAAATTGTTAATACTGCAGTTTCGGGGATTAATTCAGGAGCATTTTTTGCTAGGCTAAGTGAGTTGGTATTAAAAGTAGAGCAGTGTGATAAATTGATTATTTTGCTTGGGACTAATGATTTAGCCAGTCATAAGCAGGTTCCACTTCCGCAATTTAAGAAGAATATGGAATTAATTGCTTCAGCGATTGTTTGTTTATATTGGCCGCAATATGTTTATCTGGTTTCTCCGCCAGCTGTTGATGAAAATAAGCAAAGGGTTAGACGAAATAAGGTTGTTTCTAAATATAGTAAAGTAATGAAGAGTGTAGCTGAAGAATATAACTTTCATTTTATTGATCTATATTGTGAGATGATTAAACATGGAGATTTAAAGCATCTATGCTGCGGGATGAAAAATGATGGTTTGCATTTCGGTAGGGAAGGCTACGAATTATTTGCTAAATTATTGGAAGATGGAATTAAGTTAGATGAATAAAAAAAGACACTTCGTTTGAAGTGCCTTTTTTGTTTAGTTTATTGCCTTGAATAGCAGACTACCAACTGCGATTAAAGCTAAGAATGGGATTAATAAATATGCAAAGAATGT
>JAHLFT010000026.1 GCA_018883635.1 Candidatus Lactobacillus pullistercoris | reverse complement strand
GGAAAAAATTGCTCTTTTTTTGGCACTTCTTATCATGGTGATGCTTTTTATCTCAAGTTCAATGACCTATAAACAGCAAAAGTTTTCGCCAGATTCAATTCGGCAAAAATTCGGTTGGATTGAAGCGATCATTAAGAACTGGAATATTTGTTATGGTGGAGTTTGGCATAATCGAATTTCTGATAATGGCCTAGCAAATTTTACCCAGTTTTTTGTCAGAAAATTAGCACACTTTGGTAGTTATTTCTTACTAGGTTTATTTTTATTTTATGGCTTAAGAAGAATTTTTGTGCTTAAGTGGACCGCGCCTATTTTTGTTTGGACTACCACGATAACTTATGCAGTTTCAGATGAATTTCATCAATTTTTGACCGGAGACAGAACACCTAGTGTGCATGATGTTGTTTTAGATGGTTCGGGAAGTCTCTTAGCCATTATTTTGCTAGTAATTTATTTTATGATTAGAAAATATTTACGAAAAAATAAAGGATAAGTCACTGATAATATTGAATTTTCAATATCTGTGAGTTAAGATTATAGACGTTGATATTATAATAATAAAGAAAGAAGGATTCTTATGTCAGGACATTCAAAATGGCACAATATTCAAGGCCGCAAGAATGCGCAAGACGCTAAAAGAGGTAAAATTTTCCAAAAGTTATCTCGTGAAATTTATATGGCTGCAAAGAGTGGTGGTCCTGACCCTTCAGGGAATCCAACTTTGCGGATGGTAATTGATAAAGCACGTTCTAACAACATGCCAAAGGACAACATTCAACGTGCGATTAAGAAGGCTGAAGGTAATTCAGACGAACACTACGATGAAATTACGTATGAAGGCTATGCACCAGGTGGTGTTGCTGTCTTTGTTGAAGCTTTAACTGATAACAAGAATAGAACTGCTTCAGATGTTCGTGTTGCCTTTACTCGTAATGGTGGTTCTCTTGGTGCTACTGGTTCAGTTGCTTACATGTTTGACCGTAAAGGTTACATCGTGATTGATCGTTCAACCACTGATGCAGATGAAGATCAAGTTTTACTTGATGTTATGGATGCTGGTGGTGACGATTTACAAACTAGTGATGATGCTTACGAAATTTATACTGATCCTAAGCAATTCACTGATGTTCGTGACGCACTTGAAAAAGACGGTTACAAGTTAGCAGCTGCTGAATTGACCATGATTCCACAAAATACTACTGCAGTACCTGAAGATAAGAAGGAACAATTTAGACATTTAGTTGATCAACTTGAAGATAGCGATGATGTCCAAAATGTTTACACTTCTGCTGCAGACGATGACGAAGATTAATAATAATTAATTTTGAATAAAGTGATTGAGAAATATTCTCAATCACTTTATTTTTTATCAAAAATAAAAAATTTTCCCTCTTTTTTGCGTACTTAATAGTAGGAGCAGAAAAGAGGGAATTTTTTGAAAACGAAAAAATTAGTTGATCGAATTTTACAAGAAGCGATTCAAATTAGGACGAGTGATATTTTTTTATTACCCAAAAAAGAAAAGTATCAACTCCTTTTTCGAAATAAGATGGGAATCAAAGAAATTGATAATTTACAGGTAGATGAAGGAAAAGAAATTATTAATATTTTTAAGTATTCAGCGCAGATGGATATTTCTGAACATCGCCGGCCACAGGTAGGTGCGATGACGTATTCTTATGAGCAAAACGACTATTTTCTGCGTTTATCTAGTTTGGGTGATTTTAACGATCAAGAATCACTAGTTATTCGCATAATTTATAAATTAGATGCTAGTAAATATTTTCTTAAAGGGCAGTTTGAACAGATTTTATCTTTGGCTTATAAGAGGGGTCTCATTATCACTAGTGGACCAACTGGTTCGGGGAAAACTACAACTATGTATGAGTTAGCTAAGGGATTAGGTAACGACAAAATTGTTTTGACCATTGAAGATCCAGTTGAAATTGAGGAAGAACGATTTATTCAGGCCCAAATAAATAAAGAAGCTGGAATTGATTATCTTGATTTATTGAAAGCAGCCTTAAGACATCGACCTGATGTTTTAATTGTTGGTGAGTTAAGAGATAAAGCAACTGCTAGAGTTGCGCTTGACGCTGCTTTAAGTGGACATTTAGTTTTAGCAACGGTTCATGCACGCAATACTTTGCAAACAATTTCTAGATTAGAAGGCTTGGGATTACGAACTGACGAATTAGCTAATTGTTTAACTGCAGTTTGTTATCAGCGCCTGCTTCCGACCCAAACTGGATTGAGTTGTTTGATGGATATCGCCGATTCAGATAAGCTGCACGAAAATTTATTCCAAAAAGTTCGCGGTGATTTTGTTAATTGGACACAAAATTTAGCATTACTTAAAGAAGAAGGTGAGATTGATGACAGAACTTTTCAATTATTCAAAGAAGGATAGGCTGAATCGATTAGAGCAATTAGAATTTTTAGATTATTTATACCATAGCTTAAATAATGGTTTCTCGCTTAGTAACAGTATTGAGATGATGATAATTTTATGGCCCGCAAAAAAAGATTTATTGGCTCGCTTACATAAACAAATGAAAAATGGTCATTCTTTTACCCATGAAATGATCAAATTAGGTTTCTCCCAAACAATTGTTACTCAGGTAAATTTAGCTTTAAGAGAGGGGGAATTAATAGAATGTTTGCGGCAATTGACGATCTTAAGTCGCTTGAAAAATGAACAGATTAAAAAGCTAAAACTGGAATTGTCATATCCATTTATTTTAGGGGCAATGATGGTTGTTCTTTTGATTTTTATGCAGACATTTGTGAGCTCACAGCTCAATAGTCATAGTGATTTTACTGGCGACATAATTTTAATTAGCTTATTAATCTTAGTAATTGGCACGATTTATTATTTTGCTAAGCTTTTGCATTTATTGGCTAAGCAAGATTATCTTTCTTTAAAAAAGTTGAGTAAGTCGCTTTTTATTGGCAAAACTATCACTTTGTATATCAAATACTTGTTAATTTATGATATTGGTTTACTTCTTGCCAGTGGCTTTTCTCTTCAAAAAATGTGTGAGTATGCGGTTAAACAACGAGAAGGTTCCTTGCAAAATTATTTAGGAAAGAAAATTCAAAGAAGATTAAATAATGGCGATGATTTGCAAAAAGTTATTCGAGAAGAGCATTTTTTACCCACTAATTTACTTTTATTACTTGAAACGGGATCAAAAAGGTCAGATTTGAGTAAAAGATGTTTATTGTTAGGACGAAGCTTATTCGTAGAATTAACGCAAAAAATTGAAAAATTAGTTATCTCTGTTCAGCCAGTCTGTTTTATTTTACTGGGACTATGCATCTTAGGGATGTATTTAAAATTACTACTTCCTATGTACAGTATGATGAAAGGAATTTAAAAATGAAAAAATTACTTAATAAGATTTTTAAAAGTAAGAAAAAAGGTTTTACTTTGATTGAAATGGTGATTGTAATTGCGATTGTTGTTATGTTGCTCATTATAATTGCACCTAATTTGGTTCGTCAAAAAGAAAATGCTCAGAGAAATACAGATAAAGCATTTGTAACGACTTTGCAAACGCAAGTCGAGCTTTATAATGATGAACACAAAGATAAAAAATTGACTAACGATTTATCACCTTTAAAAAGTGAAAGCAATTATCTTACTGAAAAACAAAAAAATGAGTTGAATAAGTATGAATTGCATAATGGTAAAGTCGTTTTAAAAGATGAGAAGAAGTAGAGCTTTTACTGTCCTTGAAGCAGTAATTACATTAACAATTGTTACTATACTAATGTTGATTGGAACTATTCGAGTAGAAAAATATCGCACTAGTCTCTTGTTTAATAATGCGGTTAATAAGTTAAATACATCTCTTCAGCAAGCTTGTAGGGTAGCGACAATAAAGCATGAAGGAATAGAAATCTATTATTTTAATCAGTCACATTATTTAGAACTGAGAGGAAAAAGTTATTATCGTAAAATTATTTTTCCTGACAATTTTGTTGTTAATGATTTAGATGGTTATCGCATTTCTGCTAATGGCATGATTAAACCTAAAAAAATTGGATTAACTGATGGCTATTATCATCGATTCTTAAAAATACAAATGGCATGGGGCAAGATATTAAATGAAGAAAACTAAAGGCTTTTTAATTTTAGAAAGTATTATTGCCTTTACGATCGCAATGCTTGGAGTAATGACGCTTGAACTAGTTATTGTAACAGGTCAACACAATAAACAAGTTATTGAAGAAAGAACCGATCAAAAATTGGCGAATCATATCTTTAAAAATGTAGATATTGATCAAGTAATAATTCATGATAAATCATATAGGAGAAAGCATTAATGGCGAAAAGAAAAGGCTTTTTATTAATTGAAGCGGTTTTTTCTATTTTTATAACTTTTCTTTGTGTTTTAGTGTTACAAGGTCTTATGAAAAATCTGCTTAACTTAAAGAAATACCAATCAAACGCTAACGAAATAGCTTTTTCATATGTGCAACTTGAACAATTTTTTAATGAGAAAAATACAATTACTTATGCTCTACCAGAAAAATCAACTAGTTTTAAAGCAGTCTTGTGTAGAGAAAAAGATGGGCAAAAAAAGGTTTACATTGTTGAACAATATAGACATATACTGCGAATGACCACTGTTCATTCGGGACATATGCCTTTGTTACTTAATATCAAAGAAGCTAGTTTTCAAACAAGAGATCGACTATTAAAGATAAAAATTGAAGAAAAGGATGGACGCGAGAGTTATTTGTATTTTAAATTGCACTCTCAGCCAGTTAAAAAACATGAACAAAAGAAAAAAGAAGTTAAAAAAGCAATTACCAAAAAAAATAACAGCAAGCGCGTTATTAAGTAGTGTATTAGTTTTAGCTACTTGTTTACTATCTATTTTTTTATACAGTCAAATGATTCAGAATAATATTGAAAATGATCGGCTGATTATTAAATATTTAGAAGTTAGTTGACTTTACTTGCACCTGAATAATCCTTTTTATTAAAATAGGTTGAGGATTAAAAGAAGGGTGACTATGAAAAATTTCGAAAAACTTTTTAACCAATTTTTGACATGCGTAGATACACTAAGAACAGCATTAAATGTATCTTACGCTGAAGCATTGACCGAAACTTTTGATAACCTTGAAACAGGTAAAATTAAAGTTGAGATGGGCGCACCAGATAAAGAAACTGTTGCTAAGTTAAGTACAATGTACGGTGAATTAAATTACGAAAAAATACCGCGTAAAGATAAAGTATTAATTTTTAACTACTTAACTTTAAAGGCAATTACAGAAGATCGACGCAATGTTAATCAGATGCCAACGCCACCGGTTTTGGCGACCGCAACTGCTCTTGTGATGCAGAAATTACTAGATATGAATAAAGAACTTGAAATTGTTGATCCAGCTTTAGGAACAGGTTCTTTATTATATTCAGTTGTTAATCAATTAAAGAGTGAAAATCATTCGAAGAATAATTTTAAATTAGCAGGAATTGATAATGATGAAGATATGTTAAATATTGCGGACATTGGGGCCCATCTTAATGATTTAAAGATCGATTTATATTGTCAGGATGCGATGTCATCTTGGATGATTCAGCCAGCAGATGCGATAATTAGTGATTTGCCGATTGGCTATTATCCGCTGGATAATAATTCAAAGCAGTTTGATCTTAAGAATGAAAAGGGTCATTCATTCGCCCACTTTTTATTTGTTGAGCAAATTGTAAAAAACTTAAAAGCAGGTGCTTATGCCTTTTTACTTGTTCCAACAGGGATGCTTTCTGGAAAAGATCGTTCAAAATTTATGCCATGGCTTACTAAAAAAGTCTATTTGAATGCCATCATTGATTTACCAGATGACATGTTTAGAAACAAGTTCAATCAAAAGTCACTCTTGGTACTTCAAAATCATGGTGAAAATGCACAAGCCAGAGATGTTTTCTTAACAAAATTAGGAAGTCTCAAGAAAGAAGACTCGTTGGTCGAATTTAATTTGAAACTTAACGAGTGGTATACTAATCTTGATTATTAGTTTGTGAAAAAACAAGTTGTGGAGGCTTCTTACATGAAAAAAGTATTAGCAATTAACTCAGGCAGTTCCTCATTTAAATATAAAATATTTTCTCTTCCAGAAGAAAAAGTTATCGCTGAAGGAATGGCTGATCGAGTTGGATTAGATGGATCAAGTTTTGACATTGAACTTAAAGATGGTCAAAAACATACAGAAGATGTTGCCATCCCAGATCAAGAAACAGCAGTAAGTTTATTACTTAAGGCTTTAAAAAAATATAATGTCGTTGATGATTTAAAAGAAATTGCCGGAGTCGGACATCGAATCGTTGCCGGTGGAGAATTTTTTAAGGATTCTGCACTTATCACAGAAGATAATTTGCATGAAATTTTTGACTTAAAAGAATATGCACCACTCCATAATCCAGCTGAGGGCGAGGGAATTAAGGCATTTATGAAACTTTTGCCAGGTGTTCCCGAAGTAGCAGTTTTCGATACTTCATTCCATCAATCAATGGATGATGTTCATTATCTCTATTCTGTACCATATGACTACTATAAAAAGTACCGTGTAAGAAAATACGGTGCACATGGTACTTCAGTTCGTTACGTTTCAATGAGAACCGCTGAACTTATGAAAAAGGATTTGAAGGACTTAAAGATGATTGTATGTCACTTAGGTTCTGGTGCTTCAATCACGGCTGTTAAAAATGGTAAATCTTATGACACTTCAATGGGCTTTACCCCATTAGCTGGAATTACGATGAGTACTCGTTCTGGTGATGTGGATCCATCACTTTTACAATATGTCATGGATAAAGAAAATATGTCAATTGATGAAATGATCAAGAGTTTAAATAATAAATCTGGTTTATTAGGTATTTCTGGTATTTCACCTGATATGCGTGATTTAAAATTTAATCCAGATAAGCGTGCTCAATTAGCAAGAAAAATCTTTATTAACCGAATTGTCCGCTATGTTGGTTCTTACTTAGTTGAAATGGGTGGTATTGATGCAATTGTCTTTACTGCTGGTGTTGGTGAACATGATGTTGGCGTTCGTAAAGGCGTAATGGATGCATTAAAGTTCTTAGGTTTAGATCCAGATTATGAAGCTAATGAAGAAAACGGTGAAAAGTTTATTACTAAGCCAGATTCTAAGATAAAAGCCTTGATTGTTCCAACCAATGAAGAATTAATGATTGAACGTGACGTTGTTAGATTAGCTAAATTAGACTAAATTATCGCAGTCAAAAGCAATCTATGTTAAAATATAGAAGTCTCAAGGGGATGTTTTTGGGATTCGACAGGCGTAGACTTGCATTGACTGCAATTCGTAGGTTACGTCTACGTAAAAACGTTAATTAAATTTAACTGCAAAAAACAGTAATTCTTACGCATTAGCTGCTTAATTTAAGCGCATGTGTTGCTTAATTACGGCTTACTCGTGGCGGTTATTAGGTATCAACTTTAGCGAGTTACGTTTAACTACCTCACCTGAATAGTTAAAAAGAGCATAACAGGTTAGCTAGTTCATTCTAGCCCTGTTATATGGCGTTTTGGGCTAGTTAAGTTCAAGTAATATAACTATGATTGTAGAGGTTAATTATGAGCTGCGTTTGGACAGGAGTTCGACTCTCCTCATCTCCATTCATGAGCCTTGATAGTAAAGGCTTTAGACAATATTTAAGCTATTTTGACCGAAAAATGACCGAATAAAGTCATTTAAAGTTAAAATAGCTTATTTTTTATTGAAAAATATTTGTAAAATAATAAGAAAGGGGTTCCAAGGGATCACTTATAAATCTATACTTATGATGAGGTGATTTTATATGGAACCAATTTTTTTAACTCCTTATTTTAGACCCAAAATTTGGGGCGGTCGTAAGTTAGATACAATTTTTCATTATGATATTCCAGATGGAAAAGTCGGCGAAGCATGGATAATTTCTGGCTATAAAGATGATGCTTCAACAGTAACAGAAGGTCCTTTAAAGGGTAAGTCTTTAAGAGACGTTTATCATGAACATCCCGAATTGTTTGGAAATCCTACAGCAAAAGAATTCCCATTATTAGTTAAATTCTTGGATGCAAATGATAACTTATCAGTTCAAGTTCACCCAGATGATGATTATGCAGCTAAAGTTGAACATGATTCTGGTAAGACTGAAAGTTGGTATGTCATGCAAGCAGATCCAGGAGCATATTTGATTTATGGACATCATGCCAAAACTCGTCAAGAATTAGCTGATATGATTCATAAAGGTGAATGGGACAAATTATTGAGAAAAGTTCCAATTAAAGCAGGTGATTTCTTCTATGTTCCTGCAGGTACCATCCATGCTTTAACTAAGGGTTCTTTAGTAATCGAAACCCAGCAATCAAGTGATGTAACTTATAGATTATATGATTATGATCGAGTTGATAAAAAAAACGGCAAAAAGCGTGAATTGCATACGCGAAAGTCAATTGACGTGACAACGATTCCACATAAAGATCCTAAATTAAATATCCATCTTGAAAAAGATCAAGATGCGGAAATAAAAACTTTGGTTGAACCGCCAGTTTCTCCACATTTTTATTTGTGGCAAATTGACCTTGATGGCACTTGGAAGACCGGTTTAAAGGATCATCCATATTTACTTGTTTCTGTTATCAAAGGATCAGGAAAATTAGAGTACGAAGATCAAAGTTGGGATCTTAAGTTAGGTACGAATTTAATTATCCCGTATCAGATGAAGAATTTTACTTTCACTGGTAAAATGAGAATTGTAATGTCTGCTCCAGGAGAGAGATAGGCAATAATTCTTTATCTAAGGGAAGCGATCAAAATGATTTACGTAGCATGTGGCAGTTTGATGATGGCGGTTGGTTTAATTTGGCTTATTTCACCAGCTAAAAAACCTAATCGACTTTATGGCTATTTGTCTTATTTATCCCAAACTAATCAAGCAAGTTTCAAATTTGCCCAAAAACGTTCTAGTTTGTATTTTCTATTATTTGGTTTTATTCAAATAATACTAGGATTAGCTATTCATATGGTTCATTTTGATCGCTTTTTTATGTTGTGGTTATTAACCTTTTATATTTTTCCATTACTTCCAATGATTTTTACTGAGAAAAGTTTAAAAAAATTTCTTGCTCAAAAAGGAGAATTACCACATGATTATGTTGATCCGGATAAAGTGAAGCATCAAAAAACAAAGGGATTTAAAGATTAATTATGAGTTTGAAAATATTAATGGTTGAAGATGATACTTCCGTTGCAGAAATGATGGAGATGTTTTTCAAAAAAGAGGGTTGGAGTCAAGATGTCGCTGTTGACGGTGTTGAAGCCGTGGAAATGTTCAAAGAGCATGCTTCAGACTATGATTTGATTACCTTAGACTTGAATTTACCTAAAAAAGATGGGATTGAAGTTGCAAAGGAAGTAAGACAAATTTCCCCTACGGTTCCGATTATCATGTTAACTGCGAGAGGCAGTGAAGCTGATCAGGTTCTTGGTTTAGGGATAGGGGCTGATGATTATGTCACTAAGCCCTTTAGTCCAATTGCATTAATTGCGAGAATTAAAGCCTTGCATCGGCGTGTCATGATGGATGAACCTGGCAATAATTTAATAAATAAATCGGCCCAAAATGATTATGAAATTAAAACTAAACATTTAAAGATTTCAAAGGCAAGACGCGAGGTTCTCTTTGATGATAAAGCAGTAACTACTTTAACTCCTAAAGAATTTGATCTGCTTTTTACAATGGCTCAAAAACCGCAACAAGTTTTTTCTAGAGATCAACTTTTAGAATTAATTTGGGGATATGAATATTACGGTGAAGAAAGAACTGTTGATGCACACATTAAAAAGTTGCGCCAAAAATTAGAAAAAGTTGGCGCAAAGGTGATTCAGACCGTTTGGGGTGTCGGTTATAAATTTGATGATTCGCAGGTTAAATAATGAAATTAATATACCAACATATGCTCAGCTTTTTGCTAATAATAATTGCGACAGTATCAATTATTGGATATGCTGAAATCAATTATGTCCGTAATCAAGCTTACGAGCAAAATTTTGAGCGCATGGAAAGTTACGGAAATACTATTGGTGGATTAGCGATGACTGCGGGCAAAGGCGAAAAAGCGGTTTTAAATAATACTTTTTTAGATCAACTGCAATTTGTCTTAAGTAGTAATCATATTCATTTTCGTGTTTTTACACCTGACAATAATCAAGTTTATCCTCAAACTTCGGAGTCTGTTCGCTTACCACGTGCTGTTTTTAACAGTTTAAAAAAAGGACAAGAAATTAGAATCAAAAATAATAAGGTCGAAACTCATATTTGGCAAACAAAAAATGCTTATAGTGGAGTTTTGATGCCATGGTTTTCAAATCACCGATTAATGGGCGTCATCTGGATTGGTTCAACTGTTCATAATATTGAGCGTCCAATTCAAATGGCTAAAGCTAATTTGCTAAATGCATTAATAATTACTCTCTTGGTTGGTGTCTTTTTAAGTTTTATTTTGTCATATTATTCAACAAGTAAAATTAAACGCCTTTCTAAAGCTACAGATAAAGTTGCCGCTGGGGATTTTGATGTGCAAATTAAACATAAGGACCATGATGAAATCGATCAATTAGCGACAAATTTTAACCGCATGGTGCGAAAACTTAAGAAATCTAATGATGAAATAAAAGCGCAAGAAAAAAGGCGCGACCAATTCATGGCCGATGCCGCTCATGAAATGCGTACACCGCTGACAACAATTAATGGTATTCTAGAGGGCCTGCAATACGATGCAATTCCAGAAGAATCAAAGCCAAAATCGATAGCTTTGATGAGAAGAGAAACGACTCGTTTGATTAGACTGATTAATGAAAATTTGGATTATGAAAAAATTCGTAATAACCAAATCATGTTAATAAAAACTAATTTTGATGCTAAAAAGGTCCTTCAAGATATTGTTGTTCAGTTACAAAATAATGCTGAAAAGGCAAAGGACGAGCTGATTTTAAAGGCCCCAAGTAACTTACCGATCTATGCTGATCGCGATCGGTTTACACAGATTATTGTTAATTTAGTCCAAAATGCAATTCAGTTTACTCATGATGGAAAAATTACGATTAGTGCAAAACGTTTAGAGCATGCTTGCCAGATCCAGGTTTCCGATAACGGAATAGGGATGAGTAAGGAGCAAATTAAATATATTTTTGAACGCTTCTTTAAAGCAGATCCATCTAGAGCGCGTTTGGGAACTGGTGAGTCTGGCTTAGGCTTATCAATTGTTTCCTCTTTAATTAAGCAGCATGGTGGCAAAATAACGGTAGATTCTACACCTAAAGTTGGTTCCACTTTTATAGTAACGATTTATGATAAAGGCTTCGAACAGTTTGTAAGTAAAAGTTAAAAATAAAAAAGCTTAGAGATTTGATTGCTCTAAGCTTTTTTATTTGTTAATTATTTTAATTATTAGCAAAAGCAGATGCTGGCACCTGAGTAATTTCTTTTTGACGATTTTGTAATTGAATCGCATCTGTTTTATAAAGATTAGTTGTTGATTTGTGTTTTTGACTATATAAAGATGTGGAGTTAGAGCCAAGCATCTTGGTTATCTGCAGCATTCTTTGATAATTATTAGCATAATCATATCTATTTGGATCATCAGGTACAAAACCTAAAGGTGTGTAAAATCTAAGCAAGTTATGATTGTTGAGTAAATCTGAATCTTTAAGCGCCTGTTTGCCTTTTTTAGCTAAAGCGGTAATTTCGGCTTTTTCTTTTTTAGAATAATGAAGAATTTGTCGTCCACTTCTGCGATCATAAACAGTACCCTTTATTCCTTTGTTACCGATAATTACATATTTTTTGCTTACAATAGTTCCATTACGAAAGACGACCCATTGTTTGTAATTTGGTGAAAAGACATCACTACCGAACTGAATATAATTTTTATTATCTATTCCAAGTAAATGTAAAAGGGTAGGCAATACATCAATTTCACCAGCTACTTGGTTGTCTCTAAAACCGTGAAGATTTGGAGCATTAATCATGAAGGGGACACGCTGCATTTGAACATTATTAAAGTCATTCCAGGTGTCTTTACTTGCGCCAATGATAGGGGCAAGCGTCTGGTTTTCAGAATTACTCAAAGCGTAGTGATCACCATAAATCAGAACCATGGAATTATCATATAACTTGGATTTCTTAAGATATGTGAAAAATTCTTTGACTGCTTGATCAAGATAATGGGCAGTTTGGAAATAATTATTAATAGTTGTGTCAGAAGTTTTACTGGTTTTGAAAGTCGGATCTAAATCTTCTTCGTCCATGGAGAAGGGAATATGATTTGTTACTGTGATGTATTTGCAATAAAAAGGTTGTTGCATCTGTTCTAGATATTTAATACTTTCAGCAAAAAGAAGTTTATCCTTTAAGCCGTAGCCAATTTTATCTGTTCTAGCGGAGCTAAAATATTTTTGATCAAAGAAATAACTATAGCCTAAATTTTTATACACATTATTTCGATTCCAAAAAGTACCAACATTACCATGAAAGACGGCAGAGCTATAATTGTGTTGCCGCAGAATTTGGGGAGCAGCTTGGAAAGTATTTTCGGAACCAAGAGAGGTGAACAAAGATCCATCAGAAATACCATAAGTGCTAGTCTCCAGCATATTTTCGGCATCACTGGTTCTACCTAAACCTACTTGGTGATAGAAATTACTGAAACTAATAGTATTTTTATTGCGATATAAAGAATTTAAGAAAGGCGTAACTTCTTTACCGTTGACTTTTAGGTTAATTAAAAATTGTTGGAAGCTTTCTAGGTGAATAACAATGACATTTTTACCTTTTTCAATGCCAAATAGTCTTTTATTAGGACTAGCATAATTTTTTTGCCGATTAACTAAAATACGATTTAATTCGGCTGTATTAATGCTCTTGTTATCTTGGACCGTTTGAGCACTTTTAATACCATCGTATGCCGTATATGTATCCAGTCCTAAATATTTAACAACATATGACCGATCAAAAGTATTACGTAAAAGCCGTGGACGTGAAGATTCAGCTAAAAAAATATTTAGTCCAATTAAAAAGACGCCAAAAGATGATATAGCAAATGGTGTTGATAATCCATATGAACGTTGGTCAATTTTGATTTTTTTGAAGACTAGCAGAATAATAACAACGCCGATATCTATCCAGATGAAAATGTCAGTTGGATTCAATAAGGAAACTGCACTTTTGCCTAATCCAGGAGCAACTTTGGCAGCATTAGTAATCGTTTTGACTGTAATAAAATCTGAAAATTGTCGGTAATATAAAACATTTGCAAAGAGTAAAACGGTGTTTAATCCATCCATAATTAGCATCATTACATATGAAACGACCGGCTTAGGAAAGTAAAAACCTATGCTAATTAATAGAATTGAAGTTCCTAACGGACTGGTCCACAGGATGATATGTTGATAGGGATCGCTCAGTCCTAAATTAAAATCAAAGTATCCAACAAAAAGGTATTTAATCCAGAAAAGAATAACTAGTAATGTTAGAAAACCAGTACGAGTTTGGATAGACTTAAGTAAAGCTTGTTTTTTCAAAGTTAAATTCTCCTTTAGATAGTTTAATTTTAAAGGTTCAGAATCATTTAGACAATCTTTTAAAGATAGTTAGTCATTTCTTAATATTTCTTCACAAAAAATGGTTATAATCTTAACTAGACTATTTTGCAAAAGGAAAATATCTGCATGCTATTTTTAGGACCACTATACAATTTACTTTCAGGCTTATATGCTACAAGAATTAATCATTTTGCGTTAATTAAGCTAACCTTTTTAGCGTTAGATAAAACTATTTTTTATTTTTTACTCTTTGCTGTTATTCGGTTAATTTGGCTATTATTTGTGAGGAAAAGGCGGAGCATTCCATCTGAAGCAAGCGTATGGCTTCTTGCTTTTTATGTGATTTTTATTTTAGCTTTTACTACATTTCGCGATTCATATTTTCCTTGGCAATTAAATCTTCATTTTGGTCGGCCGAAAAGCGAAGTTAATTTTATCTTTTTAAAAGAAACTTGGAAAATGCTTTATGCGCAAAGTGAAGTTGATTTTATTTATAATTGTTTTGGGAATGTACTTTGTTTTATTCCACTTGGAATTTTGATGCCAATAGTTTTTTCTAAAAAGCAAACCTTTTTGAGGGTAATATTAGCTGGTTTAATTTTTTCAGTTTTGATTGAAACTTTGCAGTTCTTCCTTGAAACTGGTGTATCGGATGTTGACGATGTCTTCTTTAATACTTGTGGAATGGTAATCGGCTACTTCCTTTATCTAATAGTTGTAAAACTGGTTAAATAATTTTAACTTTAACTGGTATTAGCGAAGTAAGATTGCTAAAATAGGTTTGTGAAATAAATAATTTTATCTAGTTAGGAAGCAGATTTATGAGTTTAATTAATTTTGATAGTAGTAAATTAACACCATTTGTTCATGAAAATGAATTAGGTGAAATGCAAGCTATGGTAAATGCTGCTGACAAGGAACTTCGTGACGGCACTGGTGCAGGTAACGATTTCCGTGGTTGGATTGATTTGCCAGTTGATTACGACAAAGATGAATTTGATCGAATCAAAAAAGCTGCTAAGAAGATTCAAAATGATTCAGAAGTTTTAGTATGTATTGGTATTGGTGGTTCATACCTTGGTGCTCAAGCTGCCATTGAATTCTTAAACAGTAATTTCTATGGGAAAGCAAAGTCAGATATGCCAACTGTTGTCTTCTGTGGTAACTCACTTTCAGGTTCATACCTTTATGACTTGATTGAATGGTTAGGCGACAAGGACTTCAGCATTAACGTAATTTCTAAGTCAGGTACTACTACTGAACCATCAGTAGCATTCAGAATCTTCAAGGATAAGTTGATCAAGAAGTACGGTAAGGAAGAAGCTGCTAAGCGTAT
>JAHLFT010000025.1 GCA_018883635.1 Candidatus Lactobacillus pullistercoris | reverse complement strand
ACCCAGAAAGATCCTGGCATATCACACACCAGATGAAATCTTCGAAAGAGAATTAGATAAAATCTATCAAACAGCCTAAATGTTCAATTTATTATTGCAATTTACGAAATAAAAACTAATTGTTTTTCAGGACGTTTGTGTAGTAGCAACGTCCTTTTTTGATATAATAGTTAAAAAGTATTAAATAATTATGAATATTTATAAGGAGCAAAAATGAAAAGATATTTTACAGTTCGTGGTGGAGCTGGCGACGTTTCTAAGCCAGACTTAAATGCTAAGCCACAAGATAACTTATACTTGGCTGTTAACTCAGAATGGCTATCTAAAGCAGAAATTCCTGCTGATAAGACATCTGCTGGTGTCAATTCAGAGCTTGACCAAAAAATCGAAGATCGAGTAATGAAAGACTTTGCGGACATTGCGGCGGGCAAAGAAAAGATGCCTGAGATTAAAGACTTTGATAAGGCAATTATTTTGTATAAGATTGCAAAAGATTTTGCTAAGAGGGATGCAGAAAAAGCTAATCCTATTCAAAAGGATTTACAAAAATTAATATCCTTAAATAATTTTAATGATTTTAAACAAAAAGCTGCCGATTTGTTTATGGGACCATATGCTTTACCGTTTGTATTTGACGTCGATGCCGATATGAAGAACACTGATGTAAACGTACTCCATTTTGGTGGCCCAAGCACATTCTTACCAGATACTACGACGTATCAAACTGCTGATGCTAAGCAACTTTTGGATACTCTTCAAGACCAAAGTATTAACTTACTGACAATGTCCGGTATTGGTAAAAGCGAAGCACGAGTTTATGTTGAAAGCGCTTTGGCCTTTGATCAAAAATTAGCTAAGGTAGTTAAGTCAACTGAGGAATGGTCAGATTATGCCGCAATTTATAATCCAGTAACATATGCTGACTTTATTAAAAAGTTTAAATCATTTGACATGGCTGATTTCATGGATTCTATTTTACCGGTTAAGCCAGATCGAATTATCGTTATGGAACCACGTTTTCTCAATCATGCTGAAGAATTATTGAATGAAGGGAATTTTGCTGAGATTAAAGGATGGATGCTAGTTAAATACATTAACAGCGTAGCTAAATTATTGTCACAAGATTTTCGTGAAGCTGCGTTTCCTTTTGGTCAAGCAGTTACTGGTACGCCACAATTGCCATCACAAATTAAGCAAGCTTATCGTTTGGCTAATGGTGCTTTTGATGAAGTAGTCGGTATCTTTTATGGACAAAAATATTTTGGGGCAAAAGCCAAAAAAGATGTTGAAGACATGATCCAACGGATGCTTAAGGTATATGAAGAAAGAATTAATGCTAATAAATGGCTTTCTGCTGAAACCAAAAAGAAAGCTGTGATTAAGTTAAAGGCGTTGGTTTTAAAAATTGGTTACCCAGACAAGATCGAAGAAATCTTTGACTTATTACAAGTTGATCCGAAAAAGAGCTTGTATGAAAATGAAGCGGCAATGTCAACTGTACGAACGAAATATATGCTTAATAAGTTAACTAAGCCAGTTGACCGTTCAGTTTGGCTAATGCCAGGTAATTTGAATAATGCGTGCTATGATCCGCAAAGAAATGACTTAACCTTTCCAGCTGGAATTTTACAGGCACCATTTTATGACATTAATCAATCTCGTGGTGCAAATTATGGTGGAATTGGTGCAACTATTGGGCATGAAGTATCACATGCATTTGATAATAGTGGAGCAAAATTCGACGAACATGGAAATATGAACAATTGGTGGACTGACAAGGATTTTGCTGAATTTAATAAACGAGTTGGTCAAATGGTTGATATTTTTGATGGCTTACAATATGGTCCTGCTAAGATTAATGGTAAGCAGGTTGTTGGTGAAAATATTGCTGATCTAGCTGGCCTTGCTTGTGTAGTTCAAACTGGGGAAAATGATGGGGCGGATTTGAAAGATTTGTTTGAGAATTATGCTCGTAGCTGGATGCAGAAACAACGCCCTGAGGCAATTAAGACTGAAGTTCAAACGGATGTCCATGCGCCACAACCAACGAGAGTAAACATTCCGGTTCAATGTCAAAATGCATTCTATGATGTATTTAACGTTAAGCCAACTGATGGCATGTGGCTTGATCCAGAAGAACGGATTACTATTTGGTAAAATTGAATAAAAAAATAGTCACTGGATTTCAATTTCTAGTGACTATTTTTGATATGTAATTATTTATCAAGCATATATTTACGAGTCATCGGTAAAGTTTTACCTGATGGTCCCTTTGTCAATAGGTATTGGATAACGTCGATGTTACCAGACTCGAAACTAGCAGCACAAGCATTAAGGTACATATCCCACATTCTACAGAATCTTTCACCAAATTTCTTTTCTACTTCAGGACGAACGGCATTAAAGTTCTTATCCCAAATTTCCAAGGTTCTTTGATAATGACGACGAAGAGTTTCCATATCAGTAATTTGTAGGCCTGAATCGATGATGTCAGTAACAATTTCTGGTAAGCCTGGTAAGTAGCCACCAGGGAAAATATACTTGTTTAACCAAGCATTAGTGGCACCACCTTGTTGACGGGTAATACCATGGATTAATGCAACACCGTCTTTGTTAAGGTACTTGTAGACATCAGCAAAGTATTTAGGTAAGTTTTCTTTACCAACATGTTCAAACATTCCCACTGAAGTAATGTAATCCCATTTTTGATCACCAAGTTCACGGTAGTCTTGTAATCTAACTTTTGCGACATCTTGTAAGTTATCGTCGTAGATTCGCTTTTGAACTAATTTAAATTGCTCCTCACTTAAGGTAACACCGGTGACTTTTAAACCGTATTCCTTAGCTGCAGTAAGCATCAGAGTTCCCCAGCCACATCCGATATCAAGTAGGGTCTTGCCTTTTTGTGGGTGGAGTTTGTTTAAGATATGATGTACTTTTGCAATTTGAGCCTGTTCAAGATCATCTTTATTGCCATCTTCGAAGTAGGCGCAGGAATAAGTCATTGTTGGGTCAAGCCACATCTTGTAGAAATCATTACCAATGTCGTAGTGGCTTTGAATATCTTCTTCGCTTTGCTTTTCCGTGTGTTTTTGCTTAGGCATAAACTTACGGAACTTAGAAGCACGCATGAATGAATCAGCACTTTCATAAGCACCAACAAGCAATTTTTGGATATTACCATGAATTTCGATTTTTTTATCCATGAATCCTTCGCCCAAAGCTAGAGAAGCATTTCGAGTGATTTCACTCATTGGAATCTTTTCATTAAAAACAATTTCGATTTCAGGATCACCATTGCCATAAACTTCGCTCTTACCGTCCCAGTAGGTTACCTTAACAGGAAAGGGAAAAGATTTACTAAGCATCATTTTGTAAAAAGTTTTTTCTAACAATTGCTTTTTCCTCCAATATTTAAAACCTAAAAATTATTTTAACACTTATATTAAATTGCACAGGTAAAGAAAAATCAGTATAAAGCAATATTTGCTTTATACTGACTTTTACTTATTTAGCAACGTAGTGGAAATTTGGATCCATTTCCTTATCTAATTTGTTCCAAGCATCTTCAAGTTGTTGAAATAAAATTTGTTCATTTTCATGGGTTAGTTTAGTTTTACGATCAATGGTAATTGGATCACCAAAGTTAACTTCTAATGGCTTGCGCTTAAGCAGTCCTTTAAAAGTTAAAGGGCCTTGGTAGACAACAGGTACCATTGGTTTTTTTGACATTTTGGAAATTAATAAAACTCCACCTTTTAATTCAGCTGAATGTCGCGTGCCTGAAGGAAAGATAATTAATGATAACTTTCCTTCTCTAAGTCCCTTAACTGGAATCTTTAAGGCTGATGGTCCAGGGTTATTTCGATCGACTGGGAAAGCGTGAGCATGATCAAGAATAAATCGTAAAACCGGATTTTTGAATAATTCAATTTTAGCCATAAACATGAATTCCATTGGACTAGCACCTAGTGCAAAAAGCAGTGGTTCCCACCATGTACGGTGAGGGGCTACTAAAATATAATTGCCCTGAGGCAAGCGATCCTTATGATGAATGTGTAGATGACCGTTTAACACCCAAACGATGAAACGGACAATCGGACGTATAATTTTGTAAAACATTGTCTCCTCATTGATTCCTTCATTTGATGTAAGCTATTATAAAAATATAATGACGAGAAAGGCAAATATTTTTATGGTAGATCTGAAAGATAATGAGCGAATTGACTACATGTATAGCGATAATCTTCGTATTATTCAAGATAAAACGGCTTTTAGTTTTTCAATGGATACATTATTTTTAGCATATTGGGCTAAAGACTTGATCCGTGATAAAGATAAGGTTGTTGATTTATGTGCAGGAAATTGTGCAGCTACAATCTATATGGCTTATTTTAATCGTGCCCATTATGATGCAATTGAAATTCAAAACGAAGTTTATTCTCAAGCAGTTCGTTCAGTCAAGCTTAATGAGATGGAAAATCGTATTTCAGTTTTTCAGGATAATGTGCTAAATGCAGGACATTTTTTGCGGAAAGATAGTTATGATGTAGTAACAGTTAATCCACCATATTTTAAAGCACCTAAGGGACATGAAGTTAATCCAGATCGTAAAAAAGCAATTGCTCGCCATGAACTTTTGATTAATTTAGAGCAAATAATTGAAGTGGCTAGTGGCTT
>JAHLFT010000024.1 GCA_018883635.1 Candidatus Lactobacillus pullistercoris | reverse complement strand
CGAGAATGGGGTGGACATGCTTATTCACGATTTGTGGGGCCGTGATGGAATTAGCGTTAATGAAGTAGCTGTTTTGGTAAGCTTCATCGTCCCGTTCCACATCCCCATCGCGTAAAGGAAGTTTGAGAGTGCCCTTATTAGGCTTCTTACCACCAAACTTTCCAATTTACGTTCAAATCGTCAATTATGGTTCCGTTTCATTAGCCGGATGGATTACTTTTCCTGGAGTAGTTGCAGATGCAATTATGTCAGCTTTAGCTGGAAAGATTTTAGATAAAAAGGGAGCAAGATTACCTATTATTAGCGGAATAATCGCTAGTCTGATTAGCTTAGCCATTTTATGACTTATTCCAAAACGTTCTAATTTAGAAATAGTGGTATTGTTTATTATCTACTATGGCGGCTATGGAATGAGTTTTAGCAGTTTAATGACTAGTGGTTTAATAGCTCTAAATAAGAAAAATCATGCTCAAGGTAATGCAATTTTTAATACTTTACAGCAGTTTTCCAGTGCAGTCGGGACTGCTTTAGCTGGAACTTTAATTGCGATTAGTCAAAATGTACAAAGTTTAAGAAAGCCAATTGCAACTTCAATCGGTGCAAGATGGACCTTTATTGTTTTATTTATTTTACTTATTTGCAGCTTGATAATTAGGTTGATTTTCGTGCCAAAATATAAGGATGCGAATAAAAATTAATAAAAATATAAGTAATGTTAGCAAAATATCTAAATTTTGATCAAAAAATACTGAAAACAGAATAAATATATGTTAAAATCTGATCGTTGATTAATTAGAAGAGGAAAATGTTCAGAATGAATAACGATATTGAAAAAATTTTATTTGATCAGAATAAATTAGACGTTAAAATGAATCAAATCGCAACAAAACTAAATAAAAAATATGAGGGTGAGCAACCAATTGTTGTACCTGTACTTAATGGTGCCATGATTTTTGCCAGCGATTTAATCAAAAAATTAAACTTTAAATTGACCATTGATCCAATTAAAGCTTCAAGCTATGAAGGTACTAATTCAACTGGAAAAGTTAAAATTGTTCAAGATATAAAATCGGACGTTAAAAATCGACCAGTAATTTTTATTGAGGATATAATTGATACCGGTCGGACACTTTTTAGTTTAACTAAAGTTATGAAAAAACGAGGTGCAAGCAGTGTAGAAGTAGTAACAATGCTTGATAAACCGGCTGCACGAGTAGTAGATTTTCATGCAGATTATTGCTGTTTTGATGCTCCAAATAATTTTTTAGTTGGCTATGGTTTGGATTATAATGGTCTATATCGTAATTTGCCTTATGTTGGTGTTTTAAAACATGAGGTCTATGCTTATTAAATTTATTATTTGGAGTTGGAATATGAGAATAAATGTTTTGCAACATACGCCAAACGAGGGACCAGGTTCAATTAAAACTTGGGCAGATAATAATCATCATGAATTATATGTCTATCATCCTGAAACCTTTGGAAATTTACCAAGTGAAAAAGAGACTGACCTTTTAATTATCCTTGGTGGACCAATGAGTCCGAATGATAATTTTGCTTGGATTAAGCAGGAAAGACAATTGATCAACGCGCTGCTTGCGAATAATAAACCAATTTTTGGTGCTTGCTTTGGTGCACAACAAATTGCTAAGACTCTGGGTAAAAAGGTGCTTGATGCGCCATACAAAGAAGTAGGCTGGGCTCCAGTTTATTTAAAAGATAAAACAATTCCCAATATTCCAGAAAAATTAACGGCTCTTCATTGGCATCAGCAAATGTTTGAGATCCCTGAAGGTGCAAAACTTCTTTTTTCAAGTGATTTAGTCCAAAATCAGGGCTTTATATATCATGATAATGTGCTTGGCTTGCAATTTCACTTTGAGCCAGAAGAGGATAATGTGCGCGAAATTGCGGTAAACGATAATCATTATCCTGAAGAAAATAATTCTCTTCATCAAACTAGTCAGGAAATTATTGAACATGGTGTTCCCAAAGAAAATAAAGAAGTTATGTTTAAGTTGCTTGATTTTATAACCAATAATTAAAGTATTTCTTTAACAATTTACAACTGTAATTAAGTATATGCAGTCCCAACAAGGGACTGTTTTAATTTGGAAAAGGAATAAGAATGAATAAAACAGAGATCAAAATGGTTACTGCCGCCCTGATGCTAGGTAATGTGATGTCAGGATTAGATGGAACGATTACTAACACAGCTATTCCAGCAATAGTATCTGCTCTTCATGGGATTGAATTTATAGGCTGGATTGTCGCAATTTATCTATTAGGAATGTCTGTCTCAATTCCAATTTGGACAAAAATTGGAGAAAGAATCACTAACAAACTTGCTTTTGAAATTTCCGTCATCCTATTTGTTTTAGGCTCAACTTTTGAAGGAATTGCCCCTAACATTTACTTCCTTTTGATTGCGCGGATGGTAATGGGAATTGGCGGTGGCGGAATGGGTTCACTGCCATATATCATTGCAGGCTACGTCTTTAAAAATATTCATACCCGGACTAAAGTATTAGGTTATTTGACAGCGAGCTTTAACGGAGCAGCAATTTTAGGTCCATTAGTGGGCGGATACTTAATTGATGAACTTTCTTGGCGTTGGGTATTTTACATTAATATCCCAATTGGAATAATTGTTTTAATTATTTGTCTGATCTTTTATAAACCAGTAACACCTAAAGCAAAACCTATTTTTGATTTATCTGGCGCACTACTTTTGGCAACTAGTTTGATTATGTTTCTTTTAGGGATCCAATTGTTAGGTATTGCCAAAAATTGGATTGTGGCAACATTAGTATTTATCAGTCTTTTGCTTATATTGGGTTTCTTTCAGCGAGAAAAAAGAGCCGAAAATCCAATTATCCCTTTAACCATTTTTAAAAAGCATGATTTAAATGGTGATTTTGTGTTATTTGCGTTTACCTGGGGTGCTTTTATTGCAATCAATACTTATTTACCAATGTGGGCACAAGCACTATTAGGTATGTCTGCTTTAGCAGGAGGAATGGCCCTAATTCCCAATTCTGTAATTGAAATTATTGCTTCCCAAACGGTAGCAACGATTCAAGAACATTTACGAACATTCACTCTTGTAATGATTGGGATAGTCACGATGATGATTTCTTCTGGTGGAATGTTCTTAGCCACTTTACATACACCACTTTGGCTACTTTCGGCATTAGCTGCTGTTTCAGGAATCGGCGTTGGTTTTATTTTTGTCGCTCTTCAAGTTAAGGTACAAGTTGACGCAGGAATAAAAGATATGCCGACAGCAACCTCAACTTCATATTTAATCAGAATTTTAGCGCAAACAATGATGGCTGCAATTTATGGCGTAATTATGAACTTATCACTAGAACATGGAATTGCACATCGAACGGATATTACGATGGCGATGATGAATAAATTAAGCGATTATAAAGCTGCAAAATCTTTACCTGCAGATTTACTACCCGAGATGCGTACTATTTTTCATTCTGGTATCAAAGAAATCATGTTAGTTTCTTTGATATTGCTATTAATCGCGACGATTTTAAACTTTTACTATAATTGGAAAAAAACATCTAAAAAAGACTTGTCATAACAAACATAAGCAAGCATAATGTTGGTTAGGTTAAAAACTAAGATTGAGAATATTTCTCAGTCTTTTTCTTTATTTTAGGAAAAGGGTGAATCTATGAATAAAAAACAAATTTCAATGGTAACTTTTGCCATGATCTTAGCAAATGTTATGGCGGGCTTAGACAGTACAATTATTAATACTGCAATTCCAGCAATTATCGCAGATTTGCATGGGATTGAATTTATGGGCTGGATTATTGCCCTGATGCTACTTGGAATGTCAGTTTCTACACCTATTTGGAGTAAGGTGGGAGAACAAATAGGTAACAAAGCTGCTTTTGAACTTTCGCTTTTATTCTTTGTCGCTGGCTCTCTTTTTCAAGGATTAGCTGAAAATATGTATTTCTTCTTAGTTGCCCGGACAATAATGGGGATTGGTGCTGGCGGAATGGGCTCAATTCCATACATTATGTCTGGTTATATTTTTGAAAATATTAAGAAAAGAACCAAGATTTTAGGATATTTAGGAGCAAGTTTTAGTGTAGCAGCAATTATCGGACCACTTGCTGGTGGATATTTAGTTGATACTTTATCTTGGCACTGGGTCTTTTATATCAATATTCCAATTGGTTTATTTGCTACTTTGTTATCCGTTCTTTATTATCGGGAAACTAAGCCAGCACAAAAGAGCCGGTTCGATCTTTTGGGGTCATTTTTAGTAGTCGCCGGTTTAGTGTTAGTTTTACTAGGAATTCAATTGCTTGGTTTGACGTCACCATTAATTATTTGGGGCCTAATCATTGCGGGTCTTTTATTATTGGCAGTATTCTTTAAATACGAGGCTAAAGTTAAAAATCCGGTTATTCCAATTGAGATGTTTAAAAATAAACCATTAGTAGGAGATTTGCTGCTCTTTGTCTTTACTTGGGGTGCTTTTTTAGCCGTTAATACTTATTTGCCAATGTGGGCTCAGGGATTATTAGGAACTACCGCTTTAATTGGAGGGATGACTTTAGTACCGAATTCGATTGCTGATACTGTTGGGACTCAAGTAGTTAACCAAATGAAGGCAAAATTTAGTGATTACTGGTTAATTTTGTTAGCAATTATTTGTATGCTCATTTCTAGCTTGGGCATGGTAGTTATTCCTCAGAATAGTAATTTCTGGATTATCACTTTCTTAGCTACTTTTTCTGGATTTGGCGTGGGCTTTATCTTTGTTTTATTACAAATCAAGGTTCAAGTTGATGCCAGTGAAGAAAATATGGCAGAAGCTACATCTTTGTCTTATTTAATTAGAATTTTGGCACAGACCGTGATGGCTGCTGTTTATGGTGTGATTATGAATATGGCCTTGGCTCGCGGCGTAAGTCAAAATCACGGTATTACAATGAATATGCTTAACAAATTAAGTGATGCTAAGGCCGCTAAGACTTTACCAGTTGAATTACTCCCGATGATGCGGAAAATCTTTTATTCAGGTTTAAAAGAAATTATGATCTGTGCAACTATTTTACTAGTAATTTCTATTGGTTTGAATGTTTATTATAATGGCAAAAAGAAGCAAGTTAAAACTAATCATTAAGTCTGATTTGTCCGATAAGACAAATCGGACTTTTTTAGTTATAATAGCTTTAGTTTTAAATAATGGTTTATTTGATTAGAAAAGAAGGATATTTTTTTAGAATCTAAACCCTCCCGATGGGACTCAAAAGCATATAGAGATGCTAAAAGTTTGTATATGAGTGCCTTTCCTAAAGATGAACGTTTTTCAATGTTTTCTTTATTGGCAATGTCACTTCAGCATAATGTTAGATTTCATGCTGTTTATGATCAAGAAAAGTTCTGTGGAATTACATATTATGCTGAGAATAAAAAGACAGTTTATTTAACTTACTTGGCTATAAACAAGGAATTACGTGGTCAAGGTTATAGTTCAAAGATTTTAACAATGTTAGAAAATAATTTTCCTAATAAACAGATTGTGATCGATATTGAACCAGTGACAAAAAAGGCTCAAAATTATCAACAGCGTGTAAAGCGGCTTAAGTTTTATGAAAGAAATGGATTTCATCGGACAGATCAAAAATTAAAAGATTCAGATGGTGAATTTGAGGCTTTAACTACGTCTAAAAAATTTGATAAAACCGAATTTATTGATACTTTACGTAAAATGAGTTTTGGCTTTTATCAAGCAAAAGTAGAAAAATAATAGGGGAGTGGGGTCAAATGGCTTCACTTTCTTTTGTTAAAAGGAAAAAATATGGAAAAATACATCACATTAAACAATGGAATAAAGATGCCGCGATTAGGTTTTGGTGTTTATCAGATTAATGATTTAGCTCAAGCGCAAGAAGTAGTTGAAAATGGCCTTGAAGTTGGTTATCGCTTAGTTGATACCGCGCAAATTTATGGCAATGAACAAGCTGTAGGGGATGCGATCAAACATAGCGAAATTGATAGAAAAGATATTTTCGTCACTTCAAAAATTTGGGTTGATGATTATGGTTATGATCAAACACTCAAGGCTTTTGATGAAACGATAAAAAATTGCAATTAGATTATCTTGATTTATATCTAATTCATAAGCCATATAATGATTATTACGGTACTTGGCGGGCAATGGAGCGTTTATACAAAGAAGGCCGCATTCGTGCAATTGGTGTCAGCAGCTTTTGGAATGAACGCTTAGCTGATTTAATCACATTTAATAATGTAAAACCCGCTGTAAATCAAATTGAAACCAATGTCTGGAATCAAGAATGGAAATCACAGGCATACATGGAAAAAGAAGGCGTGCAAGCTGAGGCATGGGCACCATTTGCGGAAGGTGCAGAGCATGTTTTTACCAATCCCGTTTTAGAAGAGATTGCTAAAAAGCATGGCAAAACCACAGCTCAAGTGATGATTAGATGGTTCCTGCAAAGAGATTATGTTGTAATTCCAAAGTCTGTACATAAAGCAAGGCTAGAGGAAAACTTTGATGTCTTTGACTTTGAACTTGATGACAAAGACATGGCAAAGATTAAGACATTAGATCGAGGGCATAGCATCTTAGAAGATGAAATGGATCCTGAGATTGCTGAAAGTTTTAGATAAAAAGAAAAACCAGTTAATTATCTTGATTGATAGTTAACTGGTTTTTAATTAAGATTACTGGAAATTATTGGTAAATCTTACCGTCTTGTTTTTGCTTGTTCTTTTCTTCAAGTGCCTTCTCACTTGCAGCTTTTTTAGGAAGAACCCAATTCAAGATCATTCCAATAATCGTTGAAAGAGCAACTGAAGTTAATTGGAAATTGCCAAGTTGAAGATATGCGCCACCAATACCAATTACTAAGATAACTGACGCAATCAACATGTTACGTTTTTCACCGAAATCGACCTTATCATCAACTAAAATCTTCAAACCATTAGAAGCAATAGTACCAAAAAGTAGGAATGAAATACCACCAATTACAGGCATTGGGATTGACTCAATTACAGCAGCAAGTTTACCAACAAAGCTAAAGATGATTGCACAAACAGCGGCACCAGCAAGTACCCAAACTGAGTGAACCTTTGTCATGGCTAAAACACCAATGTTTTCACCATAAGAAGTAGTAGGTGGACCACCGATGAAACCCGCAATAATTGTTGAAACACCGTCACCCATCATGGTTTTGTGTAAACCAGGATTCTTGAAGAAGTTACGCTTAGTCAAGGAATTAAGCACCATAATGTGGCCCATGTGTTCTGTCATCGTAACGAAAGCGATTGGGGCCATTGCTAAAATAGCAGCTGGATACCATTTGAAGTGGTAGCTAATACCCATGACGTCAAGGGATGGGAGTGAGAACCAAGCAGCTTTTTCAACACCAGAAAAATCTACAATTCCTACACAACAAGCTAAAATATAACCACAGATAATTCCAAGCATGATTGAGACCAGACTGGTGAAGCCTTTAAAACACATTTGGAAGATTAAAGTCATTACTAATGTGAAAATAGCGATGCCAAAATAAGTTAAGTCATACTTTTGGTTCTTTAACATTGCATCGTTAGCTGCGGTTGTAGCTAATGACAAACCGATAACGATAATAATTGGCCCGACTACAATTGGTGGCAATACTTTGTTAACCCAATCAGAACCAATTTTAGAAATAACGAGTGCAACGATGACATAAACTAAACCAGAAGCAATTGCCCCTTGAGCTACAGCAGGGTAACCGTCTAATCTCATTAAGGCTTGCATTGTTGCAACGAAGGCAAAACTTGAACCTAAATATGCTGGGATCTTGAAGTGAGTCAAAATCATGTGCACTAAAGTACCAATTCCAGAAGAAAGTAAGGCAATACTTGGATTGATTCCAATTAAAATTGGTACTAAAACGGTAGAACCAAACATTGCAAACATGTGCTGCAATGAAAGTAAAATTCCTTGGCCTAGAGGTGGTTTTTCATAAACATCAAGAATCGCTTCTGGATTGTGGAAAGTCTCTTTTTTATTCATTTCTACTCCTCAAAAATTATTTTTTGATTAATTTGATTGAATCAGAATCGTCAACCTCTGTCATGCTGACTTTAATTTCTTCGTCTAACGCGGTTGGAATATTTTTCCCAATAAAATCAGGTCTAATTGGTAATTCACGGTGTCCGCGGTCGACTAAAATTGCTAAATTAATTTTGGCTGGTCGTCCTTGATCCATTAATGCATCAAGTGCAGCTCTGATTGTTCTTCCGGTATAAAGAACATCATCGATTAAAACGACATTTTTTCCTGTAATATCAATCTTGATTTGTTGATCATGAATCATCTTTCTCTTTTGATCTTCTGGCAAATCGTCACGATATTTTGAAATATCAAGCGCAGCAACGGGAACATCAATGTTTTCGAGTCGTTTTAAATTTGCACCAATTCGTTGAGCTAAATAAAGACCTCTAGTTTTAATACCGACTAAAACTAAGTTGTCGGTTCCTTTATTTCGTTCGACAATTTCATAAGTCATTCGCATTAATGCTCTTTTTATACCGATAGCATCAACTATTTCCTTTGACAAAATTAGTTACTCCTTTCTTTTTGATGACCATAAAAAAACCACCTTAGTCATAAGGACTAAGATGGTTCTTCTGTCTGGGCGTTTGCTAAATATCGCAATTCAATTTGCACATAATATGTGCTTGCCAATAGAAATACCTTCTTAGCCTCGCTGGACTAATTTTAAAGGTCATCAGTTATTGCTTTATATTTAACTCGCATTGATAAAAAATGTCAAATCATTTTTTCTAATAAAAAGGAAAAACTCAAAATTTTTAATTAGAAACTTTTTGGTTTGGACGGTATTTACGTTTAATCGGCATCTCCATTGGATTTTGATCTTTAGACATTTCTGCCCGTTGGAATATTTGAAGATACTTTTTCTGGTTTGTCTAATCCTTCAATTTGCCAAGTAAAAGATGCAAATTCGTTGTCAGGATCAACCCAATTGGTATGATACTGTGATAATTGAGAAAGAATGAAACAAATTAGTAAAACGACTGCAACTAAAAGTACAATTACAGACATATAAATAAAAGGTGAGCCGACTTCTTTTTTGACCTGAGCAGGAGGATAGATTGCTAAAATAATCGCAAATACGCTGGAAATAAGACCAAGTCCGGCGACGATCCATGCTCCAATTTTACCGCCAGGAACTTTAAAATTACGGGGACGATTTGGTTGATCATAACGTAACTTTAAAAAAGTAATAAACATTAAAATATAATAAATCATATACAAGACGGTAATTGTTTGTGTCAGCATGATAAAGAAGCCCTCGACATTCGGAATCATTTTAACTAAATAAGCAATAATCGGCATGCCGGCAATCTGCGTATACATCAGGTGGGGATATATCCTTGTTATTGCAGGGATGCTAATCAGTATTTTGGGCGTAGCATTTGCTAGTTCATTTAATACACCAGAATTGATTGCGTCACTTGCTATTATTATGAGTGCGGTAATTAGTGCCATTTTAATCACGCAATCATATCTATTCTTAGTTTCTTGCATCGTTCTTGCACCATTTATTCAGTATGTTCCATCGATTCTTGCTGTTATTAAGGTTAAGCATACCGACGAATTTCCAAACCATGGCTTTAAATTACCAGGTTGTTACATCATTCCAGCCTTAGCTTTAATAGTTTCTTGTTATATGGTAACTAACTTTACTTGGAGAATATTAATAGTTGGATTGGTTGTTGGAGTTTTAGCAGCTGTATGTTACTTTTTTATCGAAAAAGATGAAGAAGAAAAGAGACGTAATGCATATTTAGATAAGATGCGGAATAAAGTAAAAAAATAACTCATAAATATTAGACATTTAGCCTGATATTTATGAGCTTTTTTATTTCAAATTGCGAAGTACATTGATTTTAAAAAGAACTAAATTGATAATAACAATTCCACTAGTTACTATGAAAACCATACTATAACTTGAAAGTCCAGAAACTGTAGAGCCAATTAGTGGTCCGGCGATATTACCAATATACATTGCGGATTGATTCCAGGAAAAGATTCGACCAGTAACTTGAACTGGTGAATTTTTGGTTAACATGGTTTGGACTTGTGGAAAAAGACAAGCATCAGAAAAGCCCACGAAAAAGCGGAGAATTCCAAGTTCGATGACGTTAAAAACAAAGGCAGTTAAAAAGAATAAGATTGCGGCGCCGATAAAACCAGCAATGATGATTTTATGGGTACCAATTTTGTCACCTAAAGCTCCTAATCGTGAAGCGGCTAAAAATGTGGCAATCCCAGGTAAAGCGGCAATTACACCTGAAATAAAGACGACACCACCATGGCCGTTCATTAATTGCCGAACATATAGCGATACGATTGGATTAATTGAATTGGTTGCAGCCTGAATAATTAATGTTGTAAGTAATAAACCAAAGATTAAGGCAGGGCTGTTTAATTCTTTAATTACGCCACTAGCTTTGTCTAATTTCTTTTCGGTAACAGGCTTGAAACCTTCTTCGTGAACGAAAAATAGGCATAAAAGAAAACAAATTAAAAGTAATCCACCTGTGATATAAAAAATAACCCGATAGCTAAAAATTGATGCTAATGCTCCACCGACAAAAGGTCCAAGAAGGTTTCCAGCGGTAAAGCTTGACATCATTGTACCGAGAGCCTGGCCAGCTTTAGCTTTTGGCGTTTCTGTAGCGATAAGTGCATTTGAATTAGAAACAAAACCGGCAAAAAAGCCTTGTAACATTCTTAAGAAGAATAATTGCCAAATATTGGTGACTAATCCCATCGTGGCTAAAACTATTGCCATTCCTAATGATGCTCTTAAAATCATTAGTTTTCGGCCTTTTTTATCTGCAAGTTTTCCCCACCAAGGCGAAACGAATGCGGAAACAAAGTAAATTCCTGAAAAAACAAAACCAGACCAAAAATTCAATTCCTGGTGTGTAAATTTACCTAAAGTGTCGATGTAGAGAGGTAAAAAAGGAATTACCTCGGAAAAAGCAATACCGGCAATAAAGACAGCGATTGATAGTACTAATAAATTTCTTTTCCAAATTGGCTTCTTTTTTCTCAAACGATCTCCTCCTAAAACAATGTTCTTATTTTACTACAATTGAAGTTTATTGCAAGCTTATTTATATATTCTTTTTCACTAAATACGAACTATTATTAGAAATAGTTGCAAATAAGTTAATATTTTGTATTGATAATTTCGCATATATAACTTATACTCAAAGAGTAAACAGTAATAATACGAACTTTTAGGAGAAAAGGAATGAAAATAAAAAAACTATTTGTGGGTTTAGTAGCGTTGAGTGCAGCTGTAATGGCTACAGCTTGTTCAAGTAATTCGAGTTCTAGTGGGAAAGGTAATTCTGATCCCAAGGAATTAAATTTTGAATTTGTACCATCAGTTCAGGTTAATAAAGTTGATTCCAAAACCAAACCATTACAAGAGGCATTACAAAAAGAATTAGGGATCCCCGTTCATGTTACTGCTACTACAAATTACGATGGTCTTCTTACTGCAATGCAATCGAAAAAAGTTGATGCAGGGTTCATGCCACCTGATGCATATGTCTTGGCACATAAGAAGGGGATTGCCGATGTTCTGCTTCAAGCTGAACGGTATGGCTATGATGAGCCAAGTGGTGTACAAAATAAAACTCTAATGCATGCTTATCGAGCAGGAATTTATGTTAAAAAAGGTTCGCAAATTAAATCTTGGAAGGATCTAAAAGGAAAGAAGATTGCTGTTCAAGCACCTACTTCAAGTTCAGGATACGTTTTCCCAATTGTTGAACTTTACCAAAAGGGATTGAATGCGTTAAAAGATTGTAAACTAACGCAAATTAATGGTGCTGATCAAGCGATTATTTCAGTAGCAAATGGGGATGTCGATGCAGCGTTTACTTTTGCTGATGCTCGTCCTATTGCAGCAAAAGATGATCCTAAGATTATGAAAGAAGTTGTGCCAATTTACTTTACCAAATGGATTCCTAATGATACGATTTCTGTTCGTAAGGGCTTGAGTAAATCATTTAAGAAGAAGTTGGCGACTGCATTTAAGAAAATGGCTAAAACGAAAAAAGGTCAAGAAATTATAGAAAATATTGACCAACATTATGGCTATGTTGATGCCAAGGATTCAGATTTTAATACCATCCGTCAATATCAAAAGGAACTTAATGCAATTCAAAAATAAATTAATTTATTAAATAAAAATATTCAATAATGACCTAAGTTGCTTAAATAGTCTTTATCTAGATTTGTGTTATACTTAGTTAAAATAAGTATAAGAATTAGTCACTAGGGGTGCATTTTGCTGAGACGATACCCTTTGAACCTGAACAAGATAATACTTGCGTAAGGAAAGTGCGTATAATTAAGTAATTAATGATGCTCCTACTGACATAGTTAGTTAGGAGTATTTTTATGTTTAAAAGAAGTTCAAAATGGGATGTTAAAGCCATTATTTTAATTGCCTTAATTGGTATTATTATGGGGATTATTTATACTTTTGGTTTTAATAATCTCTACAATTTGACCAAGTTTATTTTATTGCCGTCAGGATATGCTCCTGTAATGGATATGGTCTTTTCTGGTCTATGGTTTATGGCAGCCCCACTTGCAATGTACTTTGTTCCAACGCCGGGCTCAGGAACTTTAGGTGAAACTTTGGCTGCTTTTATTGAAATGCTTGTAGGTGGACAGTGGGGAATCCTCACCATTTTAGAAGGATTAATTCAAGGTGCGACAAATGAAATTGGCTTTTTCCCTAAAAAAAGTCGCTATGAAAAATTTTCTTGGCCCAGCATTTTGACAGGAGCATTTTTTGCTAGTTTAGGTGCTTATATCCCACAATATTTTTTATATGGCTGGTACAAATATTCAGTTAAATTGCAGATTATTATGCTAATTGCAGGTATTATTTCTGCCCTAATTTTTGATGGCGTATTAGTAAAATTGATAACTAATCTTTTTGATGAAATTCTAAAACCAGAAATAAGATAAAGTTAATAAACCTATTGTTTTTTGACAAGTGCTAAAATAAAAGTAAAAGTTTTCACTTCTTGCATAAAAACGAAGGGAGTTTATTTTGGCAAGTAAAGAGAAAGAGGAAGAAGCGCAAGCGATAAAAAATTGGAATCCTCGATATAAACGTAATGTAATGATATATTTGTGCATTTACGGAATTTTAGGAGCAGTTACCGGGATTACCAATGATGCCGCTTTATCATATTACAAGATTGTTGCTCCGCAATTGATTTCTAGTTTAAATATTTTTAACGCAGCAACAGCTATTTTAATGTCACTAATGATTGCAACGGTGCATAAATTAGGGTATCGGAAAATTTTGCTGATTTTGCCGCCGATGACGGCTATTTTTATGGCGATGACTTGTATCACCAAAAATGAATTGATCATCATGTTTGCTTACACAATATCCTGGACTGCAATTGGAGTCTACGATTTAATGTATCCATTAATGTGGACATCATATGTTCCAGGAAAAATAAGAACCAAGATGTTTTCAACTGTTATGATTGTTAACTTGATTACACAAACAATTTGTACATTCTTGGGTGGTAAGGCAATTATTTGGTTCTTCAGCATGCTACAAAAAGTCAGCTATAAGGAAGCTTCTGTTTTATCAGCACAACCAGAATTAATGCATGGTAATATTTTGGCAAATTATACAAATTCATATCGAATTTTACTTGTAATCACCGCAGCTGTCACGATGCTCGCATTTATTTTAGCCTTGTTTATTCATGATATACCTAGAGATTATCGTTCTGAGGCTAGTGAAAACCATAAAACTGCTGCAGATAAAATCGCAATGTATAAAAAATTACTTAATAAAAAGACAATAATGTGGATTATGTATATTGCTGGAATTCAATTAGGTGCGCGGCTAGTAGCAGTTTATGTTCCAATTTATTTGAACAATTACTTACATATTCCGCGTGATATCACTTCAACGATTAATACATTTGTTCAAGCAGCGATGTTAATTGGATATTTCTTTGCCCCCTTCTTAGAAAAGAAGATGGGTGCGATTGTTTCTGTCGCTGCAGGTACATTAACTTGTGTTCCAGTTATGCTTTTATTAGCTAACGGTCGTCATTTAAGAAGTGGCATGTTCTTATTTGTAATAGTAGGAATTCTTCTCTTCTTGAGAACTGGTCTTGCCAACGCAACAATGCCTATTCAACAAGAAGTACAGATGGTAATTGTTGACAAGGACTTGCGGCCAGCCTTTACTGGGGTAGTCCAAATTGCTTATGCCGTTGTCGGAGTAATTGATGGCTTATTCACTGGTTTATATCTATTCAACACGACTGATGGTTATGCGAATGCATACTATATTGCAGCAGTCATTTATGTCATTGCCAGTGTATTGTTGTTGATCAATTTTGCAAAGAAGTATAACCGTATCTTGGAAAGCAGTCACGAACAAGAACAAGCACAAGAAGAATCTTAAACTGAATATTTTGATAAAAATAAAGTGGGTGGGAAAATTATTTCTCACTCACTTTATTTGCTTTTATTTATTTAAAACAGAACGAACCTTTGTAGTTAACATATCAATTGCAACATCATTTTCTCCGCCTTCTGGAACAATGATGTCTGCATAACGTTTAGTTGGTTCAATGAATTGATGGTACATTGGCTTCACCGTTAATAAATATTGATTGATAACAGAATCTAGTGAACGACCGCGTTCTTTCATATCGCGCTGAAGTCTTCTTATAAAGCGAATATCATCATCTGTGTCAACATAAACTTTAATATCCATTAAATCTCGAATCGCTTCGCTTGATAAGACAAGAATTCCTTCAAGAATAATAATATCAGCAGGTTCAATATGAATGGTCTTGTCACTTCTGGTATGAGCTGTAAAATCATATGTTGGCATTTCTACCGGTTTGCGATGGAGAAGTTGATTGATTTGTGCTTCTAAAAGCGGCATATCAAAAGCATCTGGATGATCATAGTTAATTTTCATCCTTGTTTCCATCGGAACACCAGTATTATCTTTATAATAAGAATCTTGAGTTATTATGATAATATGGTCGTCATCATGAATTTCATCTGCAATTTCGTGGGCAATAGTTGTTTTTCCACTTCCGGACCCACCAGCAATTCCAATAACAACTGGTTTATCAAGTTTTCCCATCATGAACTCCTTTGTTTTTTATATATTCATAAATATTTTAAGCTATTTTCCAAATATTAACAGGCTAAATTTATAGTTGAGCAAAATTTATCTTGCTTTTTAATAGAAAATACTGTTAAATATAGTAAACAATTTAAAGGCAATGAAAAAGACGAGTAGATAATTTATTCTTAGCAGTGAACTAACGGTAGTGAAAAGTTAGTAGACCCTGAATTATTGAAAAACACTTTTAGCAGCTCACCGAAATAAGATTCATTAAAGTAGGTTGAGACGTATCCGACACGTTATCACACCGGTGAAGCATGATTGTGCTTCAAGAGTTGGTCTATTTTAATTTAGACAATGTGGGTGGTACCGCGGAAAGTCTTTCGTCCCTGTATTAAGGAGATGAAAGGCTTTTTTCTTTGCCTTTAGATGATAATAGGGTAGGATTTTAAGTAAAATTCGTAAAATCCCGTAAATTTAGTTCATATAGATGGCAAAAAATAAAATATCTCTTAAAAGCCGAATGAACTTTATGAGCTGATTAAATAATGTATCAGAATTGCTAAATTGAGGTATTTAGTTTTGCTTATGAAAAAGGTAAAATAATAGTGTTATATTTTTTGAAAGGAAGGTAGGAACCATGACACCAATTATTGAATTTAAGCATGTGGATAAGTATTACGGTAAATTTCATGCGTTAAAAGATATTAATTTAAAAATTAATGAAGGTGAAGTTGTTTCGATTATTGGTCCATCTGGTTCTGGTAAAAGTACTTTAATCAGAACTATGAACGGGCTTGAAAAAATTAATAGTGGTCAATTATTAGTTACAGGTTATGACTTAGCTGATAAAAAAACCGATATTAATAAAATTCGAAAGAATGTGGGCATGGTTTTCCAACGCTTCAATTTATACGATAATCACACAGTTTTGGAAAATGTTACTTTGGCACCTAAAATTGTTTTGAAACGCCCAGATGATGAAAACAAAAAATTGGCAATGCAATATCTCGAAAAAGTTGGCATGGCAGATAAAATTAATTCTTATCCACGCCAATTGTCTGGTGGTCAAAAACAAAGAGTTGCAATTGCTAGATCTTTAGCAATGAATCCTAAAGTTATCTTGTTTGATGAGCCAACTAGTGCATTAGATCCTGAAATGATTCAAGATGTTCTTGATGTAATGCGTTATGTTGCTGAGCAAGGAATTACGATGGTTGTAGTTACTCACGAAATGGGATTTGCTCGTGAAGTAAGTAACCGTTTGCTTTTCTTTGAGCAAGGAAAAGTTGTAGAGGACCGAAAGCCTGAAGAATTTTTTGCTCATCCAGATTCTGAACGTGCCCGTGAATTTTTAAGTAAAGTTATTACAAAAGATTAAGGGGCTAATATGATGAAAAAAATTAAACAGATATTTCTATTAGCTTTAGGAATTGGATTAATTTTTACTTTAACAGGTTGTTCATCTGCAAATGACAATACTTATAAAGAAGTTAAGCAGAGTAAATCAATTACCTGGGGAATAAGAGCTGATACACGGCTATTCGGATTAACCAATATTAGAACAGGCAAAATCGAAGGCTTTGAAGTTGATTTAGCACAAGCTTTAACTAAACAAATGCTTGGGAAAAATGCTCATGCTGATTTTTTAACTACAACAGCTAATACTAGAATTCCGTTACTTAAGAATCATAATATTGATGTTGTTTTGGCCACAATGACCATTACTAAAGAACGTGAAAAGCAAGTTGATTTTACAAAACCATACTTCCCAGCAGGTTCATCGTTGCTCGTTCCAGATGACAGTAAAATAAAAGATGTTCGCCAGCTGAATGACAAAACAGTTTTAGCAGTTAAAGGGACTACAGCTGTTGATGATGTTCATAAATTTGCTCCTAAGGCACGTATTCTTCAGTTTGATGATTATGGTCAAGCAATGTCAGCATTAAAAGCAAAACAAGGTGTTGCTTTGACAACTGATAATGGTTTGCTTGCCGGAATTGCACAAGAAAATCCAGGCTACAAATTAGTAGGCGGAGTTTATGCATATGCACCATACGGAATTGCTGTTGATAAAGGACAGACACAAATGGTTGATCATTTGAATAAGGCCTTAAAGGAATTAGAAGAAAATGGTACTTATAACCGTTTAATTAATAAATGGTTTAAGGGGATTCCAGGATTTAATGTTAAGGAGATGTTGAAATAATGTGGCAAATTCTTACTAATAATTGGTCCAGCTTCTTAACAGGTTTTTGGAACACAATTTTATGTAGCGTTATTGCATTAATTTTTAGTTTAATCTTAGGCGTCATTTTTGCCTTATTAGAAGTTGCTCCTCCTAAAATAGGTAGAATTATCGCTCATATCTATATTGAAATTTTTAGAAATATTCCTTTACTAGTAATCGTAATGATCTTTTATTTGATTGTGCCACGATTCTTAGTTCGTTTATCTGGTTTTCAAGCCGGAACAATTGGCCTTACTTTATATACCTCAGCTTTTATCGCTGAAACTGTACGTTCAGGGATTAATTCAATTGGTGATGGGCAAATGGAAGGTGCGCGTTCAAATGGGATGACTTATATTCAGGCAATGCGCTATGTTATTTTGCCGCAAGCACTGAAGATTGTGATTCCACCTTTAGGAAACCAATTTGTTAATTTAATAAAAAACTCTTCAGTTTTAGCCTTTGTTGCAGGATTTGATTTAATGTATCAAGCTCAATTAATTGCGTTTGCTTCCTTTCAAACAATTGATACATATGTAGTTGTTGGTTTATTTTACCTAGTATTAACTCTTCCATTGAGCTACTACATGCGTCATTTAGAAAAGAAACTCTCAAATTAAGCTAGAAAGGAAGAAAAATGGAAACTTTTATTCATGCATATTCGTGGATTGATGTTAGATTCCTGTTGCAAGGACTTTGGGTTACAATTTACGTTTCACTAATTTCTATTATTTTGAGTTTTGTGTTGGGACTGATTTTTGGCTTAATTAGATATATGAAGATTAAGTATGTTTCAGCAATCGTTGGCTTTATTATTGATATTATTCGTAATTTACCTTTACTGTTGATTATTTTCTTTACATATTTTGGCTTGCCACAATTAGGAATTATTACTAACCCGACAACTGCGTCGATAATTGCTTTGGTTATCTTTGAAGGGGCGATGCTAGCCGAAATTGTTCGTAGTGGAATTTCTTCAATTGATCCAGGACAAATGGAAGGTGCACGTTCAAACGGGATGACGTTTGGTCAAGCAATGTATCACGTGGTAATGCCGCAGGCTCTTCATAATATGATTCCAGCACTATTGTCACAATTTGTTTCATTGGTTAAGGATACGTCACTAGCAACAATCATTGTTTTACCTGAACTTTTATATCATGCACAGATTATTTACAGTCAAAACACGACTTATTTAATTCCAATGTATGTCATTATTGCGATAATGTACTTTATTGTTTGCTTCTGTTTGTCAATGTTTGCTAGTCATTTGCAGCGACGTTTTGATACAGATTAAGATATTATTTTAAATACTAACTACATGATAAAATTAACTGTAGTTAGTATTTTTTTGCGAGAAAAATTATGGACATTAATAAACAGTTGACTGATCAACAAAGAGTGGAATTAACTAAAAAATCATATGAGAATTTAACTTTAGGACAAAGAGTGACAATTGATAATTTACCAATTGGAATTATGACAGAATCAGTGTATGAAAATGATGGCTTACGCGCATTTGTCATTTCTAATTCCAATGAAATAACGGTTTTATTTAAAGGTTCCTATGGCATTGTAAAAGGTAATCCGACCACCTGGCATGATGAGTGGCTAAAAACTAACTTACCGATTTTAGTAGCTCTGTTATCTGATGAAAGAAGGATTCCTAGTCAACTAAAGTCAGCAGCAAAATTATTAAATCGGATAATTCTAAAATATACTGGTGAAAGAATATATATCTATGGCCACTCACTTGGTTCAATTAATGCGCAATATGCCCTAGCTAATTGTCATCATCCTGATTTTATTGCTGGTGCATATTTATATGAAGGCACAAATATTTGGCTTTTGTTAAATCAAAAACAGCGGAGCCGAGTAAGTAAAATGAGACAGAAAATATTTAATTATGTTGATATTTATGATCCCGTAACTTTGGGAATTACCGCTAGCCACAGGATGGTAGGTAAACTATGTTACGTTGATAGTCAACAATTAGCACCGATTAAACAGCATATGTGGGGCGGATATCAATTTGATCGTTATGGTAACTTAAAATTAAAGCAAGTTGATGCTGCTTTTCTTAAAGAAAGTTTGAGTGAATTTCGTTTATTATCTCGCTCAAATGATTTAGCCAAACTATTAGAAAAAATGGGGCAAACAAAAGAAATACGCCGGTATACTAATAAAAAATTGAGTGAATGGCAAAAGAACTTACCAGACCGCTGGGGATGGGCAAAATTAGGTGAAATCTTTAAAATTAAAGATAAATACTAAAAAAGCGTTTAACTAGCATGAAAAGCGCTTTCTTGTTAAGATGAACTTAAATGATATTTAGTAGCAAAGGAGATTAAATATGAAATATCCAAAGACTAAAGAAACTTTAAATCAATTAGTAGCTGATTTAATTCAAATGCATATGGTTGTTAATCAACACCACTGGTATATGCGTGGTAGTCGTTTCTTAAAATTGCATCCATATTTAGATGATGTGATGGCAGAATTGGCAAATCAACTTGACCATGTTGCCGAAAGATTAGTTACGCTTGATGGCTCTCCTGTTTCAACTTTAAGTGAAATAGCTGAAAAAACAAAGATTAAGGATGAAAAAGGTAACTGGGATGAATCAATTGACGAACGCTATGCCAAAATTGTTGATGGTTACCATTACCTTGATAAATTATATGAAAAAGGGATTGAAGTCAGTGCTGAAGAAGGCGATGACTCAACTAACGATATGTTAATTGAATTCCATACTGAAGTTGAAAAACGGATTTGGATGATGTCAGCGGAAATCGGCAGTGCACCAGAAATTGATCAATAAATTACGTTTTGATTTTAAAAGCACTTTTAGAAGTGCTTTTTTTGATATAATTAACTAGTAATTATATTGTTTTTTAAAGAGGCACAGGTATGAAAAAAATAGAGGTTATTGGCTCTAGTAATGTAGATACAACTTTACATGTTAAAGATTTTCCAAAGCCTGGAGAAACTATTAATGCTTCAGAAGTAACAATTGCTGGTGGTGGAAAAGGAGCTAATCAAGCAATTGCGGCAGCTAAAAGTGGAGCTGATGTTAAATTTATCAGCCGAATAGGTGAAGATAGCTTTGGCGAATTCATGATGAAGCAACTTAAAAGTTATGGTGTATCAACAGATTACGTTGAAACTACAACTGGTGAAGATACTGGGCACGCTTATATTACTTTAAATGAAAATGGTCAAAATAATATTATTATTGATCATGGTGCAAATTATTTGTTAAATAGTACAGATGTAACAGCAGCCAGTGATTTAATTGGTGATATAGATGCTGTTATTGCTCAGTTTGAAACACCGCTTGAAGCGACAATCACTGCTTTTAGAATTGCTAAAAAACAGGGTGCAGTAACAATTTTAAATCCTGCCCCAGCTATCAGTGACATACCTGTCCAATTATTAGAACTTACTGATTTAATCACTCCCAATGAAACTGAAAGTGCCGTAATCACTGGAATTCCAATTAATAATGAACATAATTTAAAGAATAATGCTGCTAAATTACACGAACTGGGGATTCCTAACGTCGTAATTACATATGGTGATAAAGGCTCGTATATTTCTACTTCAAAAATTGAAAAGCTAGTTCCACCATTTAAAGTCCAAGCAACTGATACGACGGGAGCAGGGGATACTTTTATTGGATATTTGGCAAGTAAATTAAAAAATGACTTTTCAAATATTGAGCAAGCAGCTATATTTGCGAGTCGTGCCTCCTCTATTGCGGTTCAAAGATTAGGAGCACAACCTTCAATTCCAACGGTAAACGAAGTTAATGAATTAATGGAGAGCAAATAAATGGATAAGACAAAACAAGATCAACTAAAAAAAGAAGCAGCTACTAAAGCAGCTGAAATTGTCGAAAATAGTTCATCTTTGGGTGTAGGAACGGGTTCTACAGTTGCCTTTTTTATTGATGCGTTAGCTAAAAGAAAAGAAAGAGAAAATTTAAAATTAAAACACATAGTGACGACTTCTAATCGCAGTAAGAAGCAGCTTGAGTCACTAGGATTTAAAGTCGATGAATTAAGCCAAGTCGATGATCTTGATTTGACAGTTGATGGTGCTGACCGTGTGGCTGATAACCTTGATGGAATTAAGGGTGGTGGTGGTGCACTTACCCTTGAAAAAAACGTTGCAATTAATTCTAAAAAGATAATTTGGATTGTTGATGAATCTAAATTAGTACATCGGTTAAGTGGTTTTGCTTTACCTGTGGAAGTTTTACCAATTTCATGTGAACAGAATTTTAAGAGATTTGAACAAGAAGGTTTAAAACCAAGATGGCGCCTAGATGAAAATGGCAAGCGTTACGTAACTCACTACGGTAATTATATTATTGACTTGGCTTGTGACCCTATTCCTGCACCTCATGGCTTAGCTGATTATCTCGATCATACAGTTGGTGTAGTTGAACATGGCTTGTTCTTAGATATGTGTGATGAAGTAATTATTGCTCATAGCGATGGCAGAATTGAAGAGAAGAAAAAATAATGAAAAGCGAGTAATTTTACTCGTTTTATTTTTCTATAACTTAATTTTTAATCTTTTGGTATGATTAACTTACACGATAGAAAGCGAAAGGAAGATTTTAATGACCAAAACGCCATTAATTATTTCGACTGACCCAGGAATTGACGATATTGCCGCAATGACAATTAGTCTTTTTGCCCAAGAATTAGATGTCAAAATGATTATTCCAACCTGGGGTAATGTAGCACTTGAATATACTTTGCAAAATACTTTAAATTTGGAAAAGTTTTTGCATACAAAAGTCCCAGTAGTCTCTGGTGCCAACCAACCATTAGTGGCACCTAAAATAAGTGCAGCTTCAGTTCATGGTAAAACCGGTGTGGCTGGTTTTGACTTTGAAGAAGCAACAGATGAATTAGTTGTGCCAGGTTTAGCAGCAACCTTAATGTATAATGCAATTATGGACAGCCCTGTTAAAGTTACTTTGCTTGGGATAGGACCATTAACTGATTATGCATTATTACTTAAACAATATCCAAATGTAGTTGAAAATATCGAACAACTAGTAATCATGGGCGGAAACATTGGTCGCGGTAATCATAGCCCGCTAGCTGAATATAATATTGCAGGTGATCCAGAAGCTGCTCAAGTAGTTTTCCAAAGTGGTTTAAAAATCAAAATGGCACCACTTGAAATTGGTAATAAGGCTCATGTTACTCAAGAGCAAATGACGCAAATTAAAAATTGTGGAGAAGTTGGAAACATGTTATATTCACTATTTTCAAATATTCATGAACCTGATGGTGATCCAAGAATCAAGATTTTTGATCCAACAGCAGTTGGCTTGATTTTGTGTCCAGAAGCTTTTAGCGTTAGGAAAGCAAATGTTGAAGTCGAATTAGCGGGTAGATACACATATGGTGCTAGTGTAATTAATTTTATGAGTAACAATCCAAATGCAGAAGTTGCTATAGATGTAGATGTTAAGATGTTTGCGGATTGGTTTATCAATAAAATTAAACTGGCTGATCAGGGAAGAATGTAAATGACAGATTTTGTTTATCGCAATGTAATGCGTGATATTAAGCAGAATATATTAAAAGGCAATTATGAGGGAATGCGACTTCCCGATGAACGGAGCTTGGCAGCAAAGTATGAAGTTAGTCGTTCGTCAATGAAACGAGCATTAGGATTATTAGCTCAACAGGGAATTGTTTTTAAAAAAAGAGGAAGTGGAACTTTTGTCAATCCACTCTATTTAAAAAATCAAGCCTTGTTTAGTTACGAGGGTTCTAACATTGGGTTAACAGATAGTTTTCGTGTTCCTGGTAAGAAACAAAATATCAAATTATTGAATTTTCAAGTTATCAAAGCTTCTTCAGAAATTGCTCAAGATTTATTTTTAAACGAAAATGATTTTGTATATGAGTTTAAACGGCTGCGTTTGCTTGAAGAACAACCATTTTTGATTGAAACAGGTTATATTCCAATCAAAATTATGCCTGAATTAAAGTCTGAAATTTTGCAGTCTTCGCTCTTTAATTATCTAGAAGATGAACAGAATAAAACTGTGACGAAAGCCTTTTTGAATATTACTGTTGAACCATCGTCAAAAGAAGATCAAACTGAGATGAAATTAAAGCCAGTTGAGCCTGTCGGAGTGATGTCCGGTATTTTCTTTTTAGATGATGGAACGCCTTTTGAAATCTCAAATATGAGAGTGCATTATCGTTACATGCGGTTTAACACTTTTGTCAATGTAAATAAGTAGAATAAATAAAAAAGATGTTGCTAGTTGAACGTTTAGGGGGAACGCTACTAACAACATCTTTTTAATTAAATTGATTAAGATCATCTATCGGACTAGTGTAAACAAAATTTAAATTCATATGCTTGGATTCTTCTCCAAGTGCAGATAATAATTTTTGTTGTTCATTAGTTAAATGTAAACGATAAATAGTAACCCGCGCTTCAATATACATTACTAACTTACTCGTGTATGCAAGGGGATGATCGTTACTTTCAAATTTACGCATTACTAAACCGATTGCATCACGAATTTGCCGATATTTTTTTATATTGCATTCGTTATATAAGTTGCTAAAGAAGCTTTGATAGAATTGGGTTAAATTTTCATAAATGTTATTCTCTTCTTGCTTTTTCTCTTGACTTTTAATTTTAATCAAATTAATCATGATTTTTTCGCCTCGTTACCGAAATGATCTGTGTATTCGGATTAAACAATTGCTGAAATTCTGGAGGTAAGAATGTGTCGGTGATGACGACATCAATCTTATCTAAAGAACAAGACATAAACGGGGAAGAACTTTTATTAGTGAATTTATATTTTTCAGCAATTAATACAACTTGACTTGCTCGAGAAACGACGTTTGAAATTAATTCTGCATCTTGTAAAGTTGAAGTATATACTCCATCTGTGCGAACTCTGGAAGTACCAATGAAGACAGTATTAAAATGAATCTTATTGATTTCTGCTAAAGCGCTTGATGAATAAATTAAGCGTTCTTTTTTCTTAATTTCACCACCTAATAAATTTACGGAGGGAAGTGGATTGGTCATCAATGCTAGAGCGTTATCAATTGAATTCGTAATAACTTCAAGGTTCATACCGGTAATTAAACTGCATAGTTGCCTTAAACTAGTAGAAGTACCAATAAAGTCTAATTGACCGGGATGGACAAAATGTTTAGCCAGCTGTGCCATTTTTTCTTTTATAGGAGATTGAATCTGGTTTCTTGCTAAAAAGTCCGGTACGCCATTCCGATCAATATCCATTAGTCCGCCATGAATTCTGATTGCTTGACCAGTATTTGTTAGACGAAGAACATCGCGTCTTGCAGTGTCAAACGAGACGTTGAAATGATCAGCTAGTTGTCTAGTTGTTAATTCATGTTCTTTTTCTAACCAATTTCTGATTTCTTTTAAACGTTCTTCTTGAGTCATTTTCTTCCTCCATGCGTAGATTAACATCTTTTAACCAAAAATATTGATTTTATACGTGTTTAACTATTAATATTTAAGCACATTTCAGTGTTTACGTAATTTAGTAAATATAGCTTATTTCAAAAAAGCGTATATAAAGCTATTAAATCATAATTGATCAAATTAAAACACTTAGATTTTTTATAAAAATTGGGAGGTACCAATTTGCTAAATGGTTGAACTAATCACAAAAACTGGTATGATGAAATTAAGACAAGTATTGAGTAAATTTCTTATTGAAGGAGAACAAAATGTCAGTTAATTATGATTCAAAAGAATACTTAAAGAGCGTCGATGCATATTGGCGTGCTGCTAATTACTTATCCGTTGGACAACTTTTCTTAATGAAGAATCCTTTATTAAAGCATAAGTTGGTTGCAGAAGATGTTAAACCTAAGCCAATTGGTCACTGGGGTACAATTGCTCCGCAAAACTTTATTTATGCTCACTTGAATCGTGTACTTAAGAAGTATGACTTAGATATGTTCTACATTGAAGGTTCCGGTCACGGTGGCCAAGTAATGGTTTCAAACTCATATCTTGATGGGTCATATACTGAACGCTATCCTGAAATAACTCAAGATGAAAAAGGAATGGCTAAGTTATTCAAGCGCTTCAGTTTTCCGGGTGGTGTTGCTTCGCATGCTGCTCCCGAAACTCCAGGCTCAATCCATGAAGGTGGAGAATTGGGTTATGCATTATCTCACGGCGTTGGTGCAGTTTTAGATAATCCTGATGTCATTGCCGCTGTTGAAATTGGTGATGGTGAAGCTGAAACAGGTCCACTTGCAGCATCATGGTTTAGTGACAAATTTATTAATCCAATTACTGACGGGGCAGTATTGCCAATCTTACAAATTAATGGTTTTAAGATTTCTAATCCGACTATTGTTTCAAGAATGAGCGATCAAGAATTAACGGAATACTTCCGCGGTATGGGCTGGGATCCACACTTTGTTTCCGTCTTTAAGGGTGGCCGTTTTGATGGCGAAAAAGATCTAATGCAAGTTCATGAAGAGATGGCTAAGACAATGGATGAAGTGATCGAAGAAATTAAGGCAATTCAAAAACATGCTCGTGAAAACAATGATGCAACATTACCACATTGGCCAGTCATTATCTTCCAATGTCCAAAGGGATGGACTGGTCCTAAGAAGGATCTTGATGGTAATCCAATCGAAAACTCATTTAGAGCTCACCAAATTCCAATTCCAGTTGCTCAAAATGATATGAAGCATGCTGATATGCTTGTTGATTGGCTCGAGAGTTATAAACCTGATGAATTGTTCAACGAAGATGGTTCGCCAAAGGAAATCGTGCTTGAAAACACCGCTCAAGGTGATCACCGGATGACGATGAATCCAATTACTAACGGTGGCAAGGATCCTAAGCGCTTAAACTTACCAGACTATCGTGATTTTGCCTTGAAGTTTGATAAGCCAGGCTCTGTGGAAGCACAAGACATGGTTGAATGGGCTAAATATTTAAATGAAGTAGCAAAGAATAATCCAACTACTTTCCGTGGCTTTGGTCCAGATGAATCTAAGTCTAATCGTTTGTTTAAACTTCTTGATGACCAAAAGCGTCAATGGGAAGCAGATATTCATGAACCAAATGATGAAAACTTGGCTCCAAGTGGTCGAGTAATTGATTCGCAATTATCAGAACACCAAGATGAAGGCTTTCTTGAGGGCTATGTTTTAACTGGTCGTCACGGCTTCTTTGCAACTTATGAAGCATTTGGCCGGGTAGTTGATTCCATGCTCACTCAACACATGAAATGGCTTAGAAAAGCTAAGGAACAATACTGGCGTCATGATTATCCATCACTTAACTTTGTTGCTACGTCAACCGTTTTCCAACAAGATCATAATGGTTATACTCACCAAGATCCAGGTGTTCTAACTCACTTATTTGAAAAGAATCGTCCAGATCTTATTCATGAATATTTACCATCAGACACTAATACTTTATTAGCAGTCGGTAACAAAGCTTTACAAGATCGCGAATGCATCAACGTTTTGGTAACTTCAAAACAGCCTCGTCCACAATGGTTCTCAATTGAAGAAGCACAAAAATTAGTTGATCATGGTTTAGGCTATGTTGATTGGGCTTCAACTGATCAAGGCGCTAAGCCAGATGTTGTCTTTGCTTCAACAGAAACAGAACCAACAATGGAAACTTTGGCAGCAATTGATATCTTGCATGATAAATTCCCAGATCTTAAGATTCGCTACATTAACGTAATTGATGTCATGAAGTTAATGAGTCCTAAAGATAATAAGAATGCACTTTCTGATGAAGAATTTGATCGTTTATTCCCAAAGGATGTACCGGTTATTTTTGCATGGCACGGCTACAAGACGATGATGGAATCAATTTGGTTTGCTAGAAATCGACACAACGTTCATATTCACTGTTATGAAGAAAATGGTGATATTACCACTCCATTTGACATGCGGGTTTTGAACCACTTGGATCGTTTCGATTTGGCCAAGGATGCTGTTGAAAGCGTTGAAAAATTGAAAGGCAAGAATGCCGATTTCATTAGTCATATGGATGACTTGCTTGAAAAGCACCACCAATATATTCGTGATAATGGTAAAGACATGCCAGAAGTCACTGAGTGGAAGTGGAAAGGCTTGAAATAAAGCCTAAATAAGAGCGTTTGAGAAAACTCAAGCGCTTTTTATTTTTTAGAAAAATTAGAAGTTTTCACTTTCTGTAAGCGATTACCTTATTTGTGCTATTATAAGTGTATAAGAAAATATTTTTTATAGGATACAAATGAAATACAGATACTTTTTAAATTTTTGAGGCTTTTATTATGTTTAATTTATTTAGAAAGAACAAACCAGCAGAGGATATTGATTTAGTAGCTGCAGTAGATGGACAACTGATGCCGATAACTGATATAAAAGATGATGTCTTTTCGACCAAAATCTTAGGGGATGGTTTTGCAATTAAACCATCAGCTGATCAAGTGTATGCTCCAATTAGTGGAGAAGTTTCAAATTTATTTTCAAGCAAACACGCAATTGGCATTAGTACCAAAGAAGGCTTAGAAGTTTTAGTTCATCTGGGTTTGGATACTGTTGAATTAAAAGGTGAACCGTTTACTCTTAAAGTTCAGCAAGGCGGTCGAGTGAAAAAAGGCGAACCATTGTTAACAATGGATACTAAACAAATTACTGCTGCAGGTTACGATGATAGTGTAATAATAGTATATGCTAATATGAATGTGTTGAAACACATTTCTCCTGTTGAACGTGGTAAAGTTAAACATGGTCAAAAAGTTCAAACCATTGAATTTAAATAATTAGAAACTTCGACTCTAGGTCGAGGTTTTTTATTATAAAATAGAAAATAAGCTTAAGGAATGATTTGAATGAAAACAGGCCTAGTTCTTGAAGGCGGAGCGATGAGAGGACTTTTTACAGCAGGAGTTCTGGATGTTCTACTTGAAAACAAAATTAAGTTCGATGGGTATCAGCTGGTGCAGCCTTTGGTGTCAATTATAAGTCGAAACAAATAGACAGGGTTTTAAGATATAATTTAGGCTTTGCTGGTAATCCTAGGTTTGCTAGTTGGAAATCTTGGCGTCAATCTGGTAATCTTTATGCAGCAAATTTTTGTTATCATCTAATTCCAGATAAATTAGATCCATTTGATAAACAAACGTTTACGAAAAATCCAATGGAATTTTGGACAGTATCTACTAATGTTCAAACTGGAGAGCCCAATTATCATTTGTTAAAAGATTGTAGTTATACAGATTTAGAATGGGTTAGAGCATCAGCGTCTATTCCGTTTTTTGCACATCCAGTTGCGATCGGTGGGCATTTTTATTTTGATGGCGGAGTTTCAGATTCGATTCCGCTTAATTTCGCTGAAAAGCATTATGATAAAAATATTGTTATTACTACACAACCAAAGAGTTATCGTAAAAAAAGAGATAAACTTTGGCCAATCGAAAAAGTAGTTTTACACAATTATCCAGCTGTCTTAGAAAAAATAAAGACTCGAAGTGCAGATTATAATGCTTGCTTAAATGAAATTGAGGATAAAGAAAATATAGGGAGACATCTTTGTGATTCGTCCTCCTCATTCATTAAATATTGGCACAATGGAAAATGATCAAAATGAGTTGCGTCGTGTTTATCAAATCGGCAGAAAAGAAGCTGAGCAAAAACTTACTTTGTTGGAAAAATATCTAAATTGCTAAAAATTTTAGCAGTTTAGATGAACATACTTGAGAAGTTTTTAATATAATGTACTATGGCAAACTTTTTTGAAGGGAGTAACTCAAATGGATTTTGAACAGGTTTACAAAAAAGAACGTGTAACCCGTAAATTTACAAATCGCAAAGTTAACGAAAAGCTTTTAGAAAAGGTTATTAAACAAGCACAGCATTCGCCATCATTACTTAATTCCCAACCTTGGAGAGCATATGTAGTTACTGGTGATAGTTTAAATAAATTAAGAAAAGAACAAAGAGAGAAAATTGAAGCTGGCGTTGATCCAGAAGAAGATTTTGCATCAATGCTTTCTCTTGATTGGGATACTTTCCCAAGTCAAAATATGGCAACAATGGGAGCTTCACAAACATATTTCTTTAGAAATAAGTTGAAGTTGTTTACTGAATCAAATAAGGAAATGTTTAATGCGCCAGCAATTGTATTTTTGACTATTCCTAAGATTTCTCCAGCATGGTCTGTTTTTGACTTAGGTATTTTTGCACAAAGTATCATGTTAATTGCAATTAACAATGGCTTATCAGTAATGCCAGCCCACTCACTTGTCTCATATCCAGAATTAGTTAGAAAACATGCAGGAATTCCTGATACAGAAATGGTGGGAATGGCAATAGGTTTGGGTTATCCGGATAGAAGCGCAGAAGTTAATGATCCAAAATTCTTCCCAAATCGAGTTGCATTTGAAAAGATTTTCAAGTTAAGCAAATAACTAAACTCAAGAATGGTAAAATGAAGATGTAAGTTTTACTAATAATTTTATAAAAAGGTGACAATATTTTGAGTGATCCCGAAATTATAGAAAATTTAATTGCAACTTTAGTAATATTTGTTTTTGCTGCATTTTTTGTTGCTGCTGAGTTCGCATTAGTTCAAACTCGTTCAAGTCAGCTTGAAGATATGCTTGCCAATGATCAGGGCAATAAGAAAAAATTAAAACGTGCTTTGCATATGGTTCGCAATTTAAATGAATATTTGTCAACTACTCAAGTTGGTACTACTTTGGTAGGAGCCATTTTGGGTTGGTTTTCTGCAGATACAATTGCTGCCATTCTTGAAAAGTTATTTAATTTAACACCGATGAATTCTTCATTAGTAAAATCGGTTAGTGCAATTTTAGGTTTAATTCTGTTAACTTATTTGGAAGTTGTAGTAACAGAAATTGTTCCTAAAAATATTGCCATTGATATGCCGGTTAAAATGCTGATGGGCATTATAACTCCACTTCAGTGGTTCCATACTTTGGTTTATCCATTTGTTTGGCTATTAAATAGTAGCTCAAATGGACTCTTAAAATTACTTGGTTTTCAACCAGCTGATGAAGAGAATCAGATTTATTCTCAATCAGAAATTATTAAGCTTTCACAAAATGCGGTTCATGGTGGATCCTTGGATAAGTATGATCTTACTTATATGGAACGGGCATTTGAGCTTAATGATAAAGTTGCCAAGGATATCATGACTGATAGAACTCGGTTAACAGTTCTTAATTCCACAGAAACGATCAAAACAGCTTTAAAGATGTATCTAGAAAAAGGTTTTAGTCGTTTTCCTGTTGTCCGCGACAATGATAAAGATGACGTGGTTGGGTATGTTTATGCATTTGACATTGTTCAACAAAATCAAGTTGATGCTAATGTACCTGTAACAAGAATTATTAGAACTATCATTACGGTTCCAGAATCAATGCCAATTCAGGATATTCTTCATTTGATGATCAAGAAACACACACCTATTGTCTTAGTAGTTGACGAATATGGTGGTACCAGTGGGATTGTAACCGATAAGGATATTTATGAAGAATTGTTCGGATCTGTTAAAGATGAGATTGATGACGTTTCTGATGACTATATCATTAAGGATAAAGAAGGAAAAGTTCACGTTTCTGGGAAAACTACCCTGTATGACTTTGAACGTTACTTCCACACTGATTTGAAGAGTTTTCAAGATAGTGACATCATTACAATCGGTGGTTATATGATGGAACATTATCCTGGTCTTAAAAAGAACGAAACAGTTTCTCTAGAAGGTTATGAATTCAAACTAGATAACATTGAGCAAGGATTTATGCGGTGGTTTATCGTAAAGCCCGAAGAAAATAAAGAGCTTGAAAAAGAAAAACAAAGTAATGAATAAATTTTAGGCAATGAAAGCGCGAACTTTAGCGCTTTTTTTGTTTAAAGATGTTATAATCACTTTTATCAAAGAGTTTATTAATGATTTTAGCAAAGGACAAGATAAATGGTAAAAAGCGATAATATTGATGAAATTATTGATCATAAGTTATTTTCTGAAGATGATATTCATGAGATGTGTGAACGTCTTGGCAAAGAATTAACTGAAGATTATGCTGGTAAAAAGCCAATTGTTGTTGGTGCGTTAAAAGGTGCTATTTACTTTTTAACTGATGTTACTAGACACATGAATGTGGCTCATCAACTTGATTTCTTAGATGTCTCTAGTTATGGCGATGGCTTTGAATCAACTGGTAAAGTGAAGATCATTACTGATTTAAGTGCTGATGTTAAGGATAGAGATGTCCTCATTATCGAAGATATTGTTGATACAGGTCTAACACTTAAATATATGAAGGATTTAATTAAAGAACGTGGCGCTAAGAGTGTCAAGTGTTGTGCTTTATTGAATAAAGAAGCACGACGCACAACAGAAGTTACTGTTGATTATTATGGATCTAAAGTTGGTAATGAATTTGTAGTTGGCTACGGTCTAGATTTTCTTAATATGTATCGAAATATTCCTTATATAGGAGTTTTAAAGCCAGAAATCATTAATAAATACGCAAAATAATATAATAATAAAAGCATGGAAATTGATTTTCCATGCTTTTTCTTTTTTTGAATTTGATAATTAGTCTTTTAATTCCTGTTCGCGATTTTTTCTTTGTTGATAATAATAGACCGGTAAACCTAATATGGTTAAAGCAATTCCAATACTGGATAAAATAAATTGATTGATAATAGTAGAAATGATAATAAAAAGACCGCCTATAACTGAAACAATAGGAATTATTGGATACCAGGGCACAACAAATGGACGCCGCAATTCAGGTTCACGTTTTCTAAGGACGAAAACCGCTATTGAAAGCATTGTATTGAAACTCCACATTACGAATACAAGCATGTCGGTTAAAACGGTAAAATTACCTAGAATAATCATGATGACCGCAATCACGTTAACAATAATTGCACCTATTACTGGGACACCAGTATGAATATTTGTTTTACCAATTTTATTTGAATACGGAAGCAGGTTATCTTGTGCTAAAATATAAGGCGTTCTCATTCCAGTGAGCATAAAAGCATTGACCGCACCGTATACGGAAATTAAGATTCCAATTGTGACCAATTGTCCACCAAATTGGCCGAATAATTTAATTGAAGCTTGAAAAGCGGCGTTATTATTATTGACTAATTTATCGAGAGGTAAAATGCTTAAAAAAGTATAATTGATCAAAACATAGATTAAAGTAATAATCGATAAACCACCGATAATAGCACGGGAAAGATCTTTTTCGGGATTTTTTACTTCATTAGCCAAATTTGTTACAACAATCCAACCTTCAAAAGCAAAGAGAGCTGATAAAAGTCCTTGACTTAATCCGGTTGTAAAAGTTTGACCTTTACCAACTGTTAATGGGAAAAGTGGGAAGCTGAGCTTTTGTGAATTAAAAAATCCCCAAATGATAATTACTGCGATTGGAATTAATTTTAACACAGTAATAATTGATTGCATTTTACTAGAAAATTTAGTTCCGATTAAGTTGATGCTAAATAAAAATAAAACCAAAATAATTGCAATTAAATTTGCTTTATCTGCTGGTAATCCAAACAAGGAAACAAATTGAACGCCAAAAATAGAGCTAAGTGCGCCTATTTGAGCAGGAAAGTAAACGATCATTTGAGCCCAGCCAAATAAGAACCCCCAAACGCGGCCATAAGTGTAATCAAGATATTTAATTGCGCCATTAACTTTTAAACTGGCCGCAATTTCTGAAATAGTCAAACCAGAAGCGATAGAAATTAAACCAGCTAAGATCCACACAAAAAGTGTCATTGAGGTACTTCCAGTTTGAGCAGTAATTGTTCCAATCTTAAAAAATACGCCAGCACCAATTACGGAACCAACTACTGTGGCCAAAGCTTGAGTAAAAGAGATTTGTCTTTTCATTAAATCACCTTTCAGAAAAAACAGAATTAAACTGGCTATATTATACAGGATATTATTGACTTGGTATAGATGAAGAGATTAGTTAAAATAGTTAAGAAGGAGAAAAATATGAAAAGATTTGGTCATAAATTTACTCTGCCATTAATTCTGACTGCCCTTGTTTTAGCAATTGCATGTCTTTTTATCGGTTTCTTAAATTTAAAAAAACAAACAACTTTACCTAGTAATTCCAATACAAGTGCAATAGGAATTGAGTTAAATCAGGAATTTGATTATATTGATCTTCACCAGTTGCAAGATAATGGTATCTCGTTTGTTTATTTGCGTAGTACACAAGGACGATCTTATTTTGATGATAATTTTTTGTCTTACCGAGATCAAATTCAGGGAACAAATTTGGCCTTTGGGTCAGAAATATACTTTAGCAATGAATCTACGGCTAGACAGCAGTATGAATTTTTTATCAAAAAAGTCGGGTTAAATACAGGTTCACTCCCAATTCTGTTGCAACCTGTAACGGATAATTTATCTAAATCCTATTTAAAATCAATGGCTAAATTGGTTCGTTTATTTCAAAATTGTCAAAAAAAAGTAATGGTAGCTGTGAGTTATCATTATCATTCATATTTTCCAGCAAATACTAAATTCTTAACTGATGGAAAAAAAGAGCCTAATAAGATTAATTATTCCTTTTGGCGATATACTACTAAGGGAAGAGTTAAAGGCGTTGCTGGCTTAGATAACAATGTGACGATGTATTCTTATAATGGTTCAGTAGCACAATATAAACAGAGGTATGGACAATTAACACAATAATGTATCAAGAAAAGATTAAAGCAGTTCTAACCAAAGAACATAAAGATAAACCAACATTAATTCAAAAAGACACCTATGAAGCAATTTTAAATGGTGCAAGTGTAGTTGCATTAGCAAAAACAGGGACTGGTAAGACCCTTGCTTATGCTTTACCTGTGCTTGAAAATGCTAAAGTTGGACAAGCAAATAGTGTAGTAATTATTGCACCAACTACCGAATTAGCGGTTCAGATTCGTAAGGCAATCGATCCTTTTACTAGAGTATTAGATTTAACGACTGCTAGTTTAGTTGGTGCTGGTAATCGAAAAAGACAAGAGGAATTACTGAAGAAAAATCATCCTGAAGTAATTGTTGCTACTCCAGGTAGATTTTTCGACTTTTTCTCAAGCGGTAGAATTAAAATTGATCAAATTAAGTCTTTAGTAATTGATGAAGCCGATGATATTTTGGAATTTACCAAAATGGAACTATTGAGTTCTCTCGGACAAAATATGACTTCGGATTCACAAATTTTGTTATTTGGAGCAACCAATTCTAATATAACTAAAAATGCTGAAGAAGTTTTTGCGCGGACATTTTTATTAATTGACGTGCGCAAGAGTCAAAAATCAAATACTAAACAATATTTTTTACAAGTTGACAATGCTCATAAAATTGAGTTCTTGCAAAAGATGACAAAATTAGATCATTTTAAAGCAATTCTGTTTTTCGATTCAAATCAAAATATGTTGAAATTTGCAGGAATATTTGGACATACGAAAACAAAATTTGATTTGTTGGCAAATGATTTTAGTAAAAAAAGAAGAGAAGCAGCTTTACATGATTTAGCAACTGGAAAAACTAAATTACTTTTGGCAACTGACCTTGCAGCTAGAGGCCTAGATATACCTGATTTAACTTATGTCATCAATTTTGATATTCCGCGGAATGTAAATACTTATTTGCATCGTGCAGGAAGAACTGGCCGAATGAATAAAGAAGGATTTGTCGTTAGTTTGGGTGACGATCACGACTTTCGTGATTTAAAGAAATTATTAGCTGATGAAGTTGAAATTAAACGAGCTTATTTTGCTGGTTACCATTTATCGACTCATAAACCTAAGAAAAAGAATAAAAAAGATAAAATTGTCGAGCAATCTAAACCTAAAACAAAACATAAAAAGAAAAAGAGAAATAATAAAAATAAGGGTTATCATCCCCATTATTTGAAGGTAAATAAATGAATCGCTTAGTAATATGGTCAGAAGATAATATATTGCCGCTTGCTAATCATTTAGCACAAAATCGTTGGCTAGTGGCGTTAAGAAATGCATTTGTTTCAGTAATTCCCATTACAATTGCTGGCTCACTTGCAGTTTTGATCAAAAGTTTCATTCTTCTGGCAAAAACACAGTTAGGATGGAGCAATTTTGCGACAATAATTAAGCCTCTAGGAGATATTAGTTACATTGTATGGCGTGGTAGTTTTTCACTTTTTGCTTTATTTTTAGTAGTAGCATTAGGTTATCAACTTGCTAAAACTTATGAAGCTAATCGTTTAGCAGGGGCTATTATTGCTTTAGCCAGCTTTATGATGAGTGTAGCTAATTTTGCTCAAATAAAATTGCATGGAAGTAATGTCACAATTAGACAAGCTTTTGATATTTCACAGTTTTCCACAACTGGAATTTTTACAGCGATTTTGTTTGGTTCGGGTGGTTTCGCTGTTTACTTAATTTGTTATAAAGCACGCATAATGATTCATTTAAATACCAATATGCCACATGCTGAACAAGTTGCTTTTGATTCACTTTTACCCGGTATTATTTCTCTTTTCTGTATTGGTACAATTAATTATATGTTCCAAATTATTACTGGAACTTATTTTGGAAATTGGCTGCTTAATACAATTCAGGTTCCACTCATAAAAATGGGCCAGGGCTTCGGGATGGTTCTTTTTGTTACATTATTGATTCAGGTTTTCTGGTTCTTTGGCTTAAATGGTTTAGGGGTATTATCACCGATTCTAGATTCAATTTGGTTGACTGCGCAAAATGTCAATGTTACTGATGCTAGAAATAGTGTTGTTCCACAGTTTATTTGGGTAAGGGGCTCTTTTGATTCATTTGCCTGGTTTGGCGGAACTGGTGGTACGTTAATGTTGATAATTGCGATTTTACTGTTTTCTAAGCGAACGGATTATCGTACGATTGCAAAAGTTGCATTAGCTCCCGGAATATTCAATATCAGTGAACCAATCGTTTATGGTTTACCAATTGTGCTAAATCCGGTGTATTTTATTCCTTTTGTGGTGGCCCCAATTGTTAATGTTGCTTTTTCATATTGGGTAACTGTTATGGGCTTAGTTAATCCGGTGCAAGTGGCAGTTCCTTCGATTGTGCCACCAGTTTTAAACTCATTCTTGGCATGTAATTATGATCCGCGTGCTATCATTTTCGCCATTGTAAATATGTTGATTGCACTTGCTATTTGGGCACCGTTTGTTTTTGCCGCCGATAAAATTGAAGATAGCATTCACCCAAGAACTTTTTTTAGTCGAGAATATTAAAATATATTATTGTGATGAATTGATTTTTATTTTATGATAAAGTTAATTCATGATCGGCCCTGTAGCTCAGCTGGATAGAGCATCGGTTTCCTAAACCGTGTGTCGTGAGTTCGAATCTCACCAGGGTCATTATAATATTTAATGTGTTTAGTTAGTGAGTGAAAAATCCATGCTGTATTTATTATTAGCAGCAGCGTTAATTATCATTGGTTGCTTTTCTTTAGTTTTTTGCTTTGATAAAAGACAATCTATTGAAGTACGCAAATTCTTAGTAACGATTTTTATAATTTGTGCGGTATTGGTTGTAATTATTGCTTATTTTTTAATTAAAAATCCGTTACTGGTATAGGAGACTTTATTAATGAAAAAAATAAAAGTAATGACTGTTTTTGGTACTCGTCCTGAAGCGATAAAAATGGCCCCATTGGTCTTAAAACTAAAAAAAGATGAGCGTTTTGAAGAGGTTACCGTTGTTAGTGCACAGCATCGTGAAATGCTTGACCAAGTACTGGATATTTTTAAGATTAAGCCTGATTACGATTTTAATATTATGCACAAGAATCAGACTTTAGAAGATATTACTTCAAAAGTGATGATTGATTTGTCAAAGGTCATCAAGGAAGAAAAGCCAGACGTTGTGCTGGTTCACGGTGATACGACGACTAGTTTTGCAGCCGGGCTTTCTGCTTTTTATCAACAAACCACGCTAGGACATGTTGAGGCAGGGCTTAGAACCTGGAATAAGTATTCACCGTTCCCTGAAGAGATGAATCGCCAAATGACTGATGATTTGGCCGATTTATATTTTGCGCCAACTGAATTATCTAAGAGCAATTTAATTAAAGAAAATCACAAGGAAAATCATATCTTTGTGACGGGAAATACTGCAATTGATGCTTTGGAGCAAACCGTTCAAAAAGATTATCATCATGCTGTTTTGGATGAAATTACACCAGGTAATAAGGTTATTTTAGTAACTATGCACAGACGAGAAAATCAGGGTGAACCAATGCGCCGGGTTTTCAAAGTGATGCGGCAAGTAATTGATTCCAATTCCGATGTCGAAGTAATTTATCCAGTTCATTTGTCTCCTAAAGTCAGAGAAGTAGCAAATGAAGTTTTAGGCGGCGATCCCCGCATTCACTTGATTGAACCGCTTGACGTTGTTGATTTCCATAATTTGGCTAAGCGCAGCTACTTTATCATGACGGACTCTGGCGGTGTACAAGAAGAGGCACCAAGTCTGGGCAAACCAGTTTTAGTATTGCGTGATACTACTGAACGTCCTGAAGGTGTAAAAGCTGGGACTTTAAAATTAGTGGGGACACAAGTAGATTCTGTTAGAGAGAATATGTTAACACTCATTGAGGATAAAGAAGCATATGATAAGATGGCAAATGCTAAGAACCCATATGGCGACGGACATGCCAGTGAACGCATTATGGATGCAATTTATTACTACTTTAATCAAGATAAAGTTGAACGTCCTGAGAATTTTGAATAAAGAAAAAAGAATGAGGAAAATAATTATCTCTCATTCTCTTTTTTTGCTTGATTATGTTTAATTTTTTGCTCTTGAATTCTAATCTTGGCACGTTCGATCATTGTGTGTTCTTGCTTTTGAAAGACTGATCTTGTGGTCAAATAATTGAAAATACCGACCAAGATTTGATCGATAATTTTTACTAATAAAGCATTTAAATGAAGCCAAGAAAGTCCAAC
>JAHLFT010000023.1 GCA_018883635.1 Candidatus Lactobacillus pullistercoris | reverse complement strand
GGATTGAAGCTCCTTGTGTCGGCGGTTCGATTCCGTCTCGCGCCATTCGTTTTTTATTTTGTGCGGGTATAGTTTAGTGGTAAAACGAAAGCCTTCCAAGCTTTAGTCGCGAGTCCGATTCTCGTTACCCGCTTTAATGGGCCTATAGCTCAGCTGGTTTAGAGCGCACGCCTGATAAGCGTGAGGTCGATGGTTCAAGTCCATTTAGGCCCATTGGAGTAGTACTCAAGTGGCTGAAGAGGCGCCCCTGCTAAGGGTGTAGGTCGGGTTTCCGGCGCGAGAGTTCAAATCTCTCCTACTCCGTGTTGTAAAGGAATCGCATTAGCGATTCTTTTTTTTTAGGTGATATATATATGGATAAAGAATTAACTCCAGAAAATTTGATTGCACACACTCTTGCTATCGCAACTCTTCTTGCGTTTAGTGGAAGTTTTGTAGATTGTTATACCTATATTTAAATAAGGTAAATTTTAACAGCTGGACAAACTGGAAATATAATTTTCTTTAGCTCTTCATTAGTTAATGGAAACGTAATAGGATGTGGAATAGGGCACTGAATATTTTAGCTTTTGTTTTGGGTATAATAGCAGGGGTATTTATTCAATCCAAGTTCAGTCAAAATATTGGGGTATTTGAAATGATACCTTTGCTTGTGGTAACTTTTATTATTGTTTTTTTACCTAGCAGTGTGCCAAATTATTTGATAGTGCCAGCAACTTCATTTGGACGGCAATGCAAGAAAATGCTTTTCAAAAAGTAGAAGGACTAGGATACGGTAATGTATTTACCTCAGGAAATTAAAAAAAGACTGTTTCGAGGACGTGAGCAAGGTAAAAAACAGTAAAGCGTATTTAGCTATAGTATTTAGTTTTGGAGTTGGGGTGATTAGTTCAGCTTTATTACAACGACTTTGTGGAATTCGAACAATCTGGTTTGCAACATTGATAATAGTATTTATAAATGCATTTTATTTTTATCAAGTAAAAGAAATTTATAAAAGACAAAATTATTAAGATTAATTTCAAAAAAGGTGTTGCAATTTAAGAATCTTTCCTGTAATATAAAATACGCATTGTTGAGATGCGATAGATAACTCAAATGTTTATTAAAAAGATTAAAAAAAGTGTTTGACAAATCATTTGAGATTGGTTATTATAATAAAGTACTTTTCGTTAAGTGCATTTCGACCCGTTGGTCAAGTGGTTAAGACACGGCCCTTTCACGGCCGTAACATGGGTTCAAATCCCGTACGGGTCATTGCCGATTTAATAGGCATAATAATTAAGCAATGGAGGATTACCCAAGTGGCTTAAGGGAACGGTTTTGAAAACCGTCAGGCGGGTTATGCTCGCGCGTGGGTTCAAATCCCACATCCTCCTTAACATCGCGGGATGGAGCAGTCTGGTAGCTCGTCGGGCTCATAACCCGAAGGTCGTTGGTTCAAATCCAGCTCCCGCAATTTGGTCCATTGGAGCAGTGGTTTATCTCGTCTCCCTGTCACGGAGAAGATCGTCGGTTCAAATCCGACATGGACCGTAAGATGGCTCGATAGCTCAGTTGGTAGAGCAAAGGATTGAAGCTCCTTGTGTCGGCGGTTCGATTCCGTCTCGCGCCATCAATCTGGAGGAGTAGCGAAGTGGCTGAACGCGGCGGTCTGTAAAACCGCTCTCTCTGAGTTCGGCGGTTCGAATCCACCCTCCTCCATTAATAGGGATATCGTATAATGGTAGTACATCGGTCTCCAAAACCGCTGATGTGGGTTCAATTCCTACTATCCCTGTTTATACTTCACGGCGGAATTGGTGAAGGGGTTAACACACCGGTTTGTGGATCCGGCATACATGGGTTCGAATCCCATATTCCGCCCTAACATTGGGATATAGCCAAGCGGTAAGGCATTAGACTTTGACTCTAACATGCACTGGTTCGAATCCAGTTATCCCAATTTGTTAATTAAAATTGAAGCTTATGGCGGGGTAGCCAAGTGGTAAGGCAGAGGTCTGCAAAACCTTTATCGTCGGTTCAAATCCGATCTCCGCCTTAACTAACTTAGCTGCTGTTAGTTTATAAAATGGCGGTGTGGCGGAATTGGCAGACGCGTCAGACTCAAAATCTGGTGTCCTTTTTGGACGTATCGGTTCGACCCCGATCACCGCTATAATTAATCGATCTGTAAACCAGATCGATTTTTTTATTGTTTCTTAATATAAATTGCCAATATTGAAGATAATCTCTATAATACCAATATATGGAGGTTTTCAGATGAATATTGGTCTTTTCACCGATACATATTATCCACAAATAAGTGGAGTTGCGACGTCTATTAAGACTTTAAAAGATGCACTTGAACGACAAGGTCATAACGTATTTATTTTTACTACTACTGATCCTCATATAAAAAAGGGGACTGTTGAACCAAATATTTTCCGATTTAGTAGTATACCTTTTGTCTCCTTTACTGATCGTAGAATTGCGTTTAGAGGTTTTTTTGAAGCAGTAAAAGTTGCTAAGGAAGTACATTTAGACATTGTACATACGCAAACTGAGTTTGCATTAGGAATGATTGGTAAATACGTTGCTCATCAATTAAAAATTCCTGCAATTCACACTTATCACACTATGTATGAAGATTATTTACATTATGTGTTAAATGGTCATTTACTTCGACCATATCACGTTAAACAATTTACAAAGGGATATTTAAAAAATATGGATGGAGTCATCGCTCCAAGTAAAAGAGTGAACAATCTTTTGAAACGTTATGGAGTTGAAATTCCTATTAAAGTTATACCTACCGGCGTAGATATTGAAGCAATGAATGCCGATGGTGAGCATAATGTTCGCCAAGATTTAAATGTAACTGATGATGCGCCTGTTATTCTGACTTTAAGTAGAGTAGCGGCAGAAAAAAAGATAGATCACATCATTGCTGCAATGCCCGAAATAATCGAACACTTTCCAAATGTAAAATTGGTAATTGCAGGTGATGGTCCTGATGTAAAGGTTTTAAAGGATCAAGTTGAACGGCTAACACTGGAAGATTATGTTATCTTTTCTGGCAACGTTGAACATGAAGATGTAGGCAATTATTATCGAATGGCTGATCTATTTGTTTCGGCAAGTGATACGGAAACCCAAGGCCTAACGTATATTGAAGCTTTAGCGGCAGGTACTCCATCAGTTGTTTATGATACTGACTACACTGAGAATGTCTTTGATAATGAAGAATTTGGTAAAGTATTTAAAGACCAACAAGAAATGTTAGATGAAATTCTATTTTATTTAGCTAAAGATAATAAAAAAATTCCAAGAATTGACTTAGAAACAAAATTGAAACAACTTTCTGCAGATCATTTTGCAACTGAAGTATGTAAATTTTATCAATATACAATTGATAACTATCAAGACAAGCAAGAAGAGGAAATAAATGATTAGAATAAATATGTTTTCCCAAGCAGATTCTGTTAAAGGACAGGGTGTAGGTTCGGCTTATAACGAATTGATCAATCTTCTTCGTAAAGATTTAACGGATGAATTTTATGTCACAATTAATAAATACGGTAATAGTGATTTAACTCATTATCACACTATTAATCCAACTTATTATGCTAATAGTTTTTCACCTGCACGAGGCCGAAAAATTGGATATGTGCATTTTTTACCAGATACCCTTGAAGGATCAATCAAGTTACCTAACATTGCTAAGAAGGTCTTTTATAATTACGTGATCGATTTTTATAAGAGAATGGACCAAATCGTTGTTGTTAATCCTGTATTTATCGATAAATTGGTTAAATACGGTATTGATAGAGATAAAGTTAAATACATTCCGAATTTTGTTTCAAAGAAAGAATTTTATCCTGAAAGTCTTGTAAAGAAAAATGCTTTTAGAAATGAATTAGGAATTCCTTTGGATAAATTCGTGGTTTTTGGGGATGGACAAGTTCAAGAACGTAAAGGTGTAGACGATTTTGCAAAATTGGCTGAGGCTAATCCAGAGATTCAATTTATCTGGGCTGGAGGTTTTTCTTTCGGCAAAATTACTGATGGTTATGAACACTATAAAAATTTAGTGGAAAATCCACCTAAAAATCTGAAATTCACTGGAATTGTAGATCGTGCAAAGTTGGTAGACTATTTAAATATTGCAGATTTATTCTTATTACCATCCTTTGATGAACTATTTCCAATGTCAGTCCTAGAAGCTTTTAGCTGTGGGACACCAGTTTTATTGCGAGATTTAGATTTATACAAGGCAATAATTGATGGTTATTATTTAAAAGGTACTGATTTTGAAGAACTGAATTCACAATTAAGAAGAATAGTTAGTGATAAAAATATTTTAAATAAGTACCAAGCTCTTTCTGAAAAAGCAAGTTCACAGTATTCAGAAGAACATTTAGCCCAAATTTGGGACCGTTTTTATCATAAACAATATGAAATAGGGAAAAAGTTAGGACAAATTCACTAAATGAATAAAAAACATTTATGGGGTGTACTGATTGTTTTGGTAATCAGTGCATTTGTATTATATGCTGACCTTAAATCTACACCGATTCAGGAAATAACAAAAGCTGCTCACGGATTAAACTGGGTAGCCTTTGGAGCTGTTTTCGGATTAATGATCTTGTCTTATATTTTTGAAGCTAGCATTATTTATGTTTTATCTAAACGGAAAAACGAACCTAAAAGATCAAAATGGTCATTTTTTAGAATTCCAATAATTCAGGCTATTTTTAATGCAATAACTCCCATGTCTACTGGTGGTCAGCCTTCGCAGTTAGCAGCAATGGTTCAAATGGGAATTGAAGGCGGAAGAGCAACGTCAATTCTTTTGATGAAGTTTATTATTTATCAAGTAGTTGTATTTTTAGCCTATATTTTAACAATCTGTTTTGGTTTTCACTTGGTGGTTACTAAATTTGCTGGACTGGCAATATTTATTGTTATTGGTTTGGTAATCCATGTCTTTTCTACTTTATTTTTACTTGCAATCATGTTTGCTTATAATTGGACCAAGAATGCAACTAAGTTTGTTATGAATCTATTACGAAAGATCATTAATAGAAAAAGAGTTGATAAATGGGAAAATGCTGTTATGGAAAAGATAGAAACATTTTATGGGGAAAGTCAAAAGCTTAAGAAAGAAAAAACAAAGCTATTTTTGGCTTCAATTTTTACTATTTTTCAATTAATATGTTTTTATTCAATTCCATTTTTAGTATTACTTGCGTTAAATGTAAATGCATCGTGGTTTGCTGTAACGCAAATGAACATAATGATTATCATGTTTATGGCGATTATTCCAATTCCGGGTGCATCGGGAGGAGCAGAATATAGTTTTCAAACTTTGTTTTCAACTTTTGTAAGTTCACACGGAGCTTTGGTATTGGGAATGTTTATTTGGCGATTTGCCACTTACTTTTTCGGAATGATTCTAGGAATTTTAGGATGGATATTTAAACCGAAAAAAATCAAAAATAATTAAAATTTATCAAAGAAAACAGAGTCTTAAACTAAAAAGTAGTAAGATGGGGTAGCACGAAATAGGAGGAGAAAATGTCACGCACCAAATCTTTTTTACAATGGTTAACTCGTACCAAGTTGGGCTTTTTTACCATTGTATTAACCTTATTTTGGTTAAATACATATTTTATTTATCTAACCAAATTTAATTTAGGCGCAGTTGGTTCAATGCAACAATTTTTACTTCTTTTAAATCCCATTCCTGCAGGAATGCTTTTATTAGGAATTGGACTCTTTTTTAAAGGACGTAAATCGTATTGGATTATTTTAATTATTGATTTGCTTCTGAGTTTATGGCTTTTTGCAAACATTTTATATTATCGCGAATTTTCAAATTTTTTATCGTTCTCGATTATAAAAACTTCTGGTTCAACATCGGATAATCTTGGAAAAAGTATAGTTGGAATTACAAAAATCAGTGATTTTTTATCTTTTTCAAGTGTAGTTATTATTTTAATTTTGTTATTAACTAAGATAATTAAGATTGATGTTCGTCCCCTAAAAATAAAGGTTAATGCTTTAATTGAAGTATTGGCTTTAACATTAATGGGATTAAATTTAACTATGGCACAACATGATCGTTCTGGTTTATTAACTAGAACTTTCGACAATAATTACATTGTTAAATATTTAGGGATTAATGAATATGCAGTTTATGATGGCTTTAAAACAGCACAAGCTAGTGCTCAGATGGCAAAAGCTAACGTGAATGATTTGCGATCAATCAAAAAGTATTTAAAGTTAAACTACGTTAAGCCTAATCCTGAATATCAAGGTGTAGCTAAAGGAAAAAATGTTTTAGTTATTCACTTGGAGAGTTTTCAACAGTTTTTAATTGGCTATAAGTGGAAGGGAAAAGAAGTTACACCAAATCTGAACAAAATTTATCATGCTAAGGACAGCATAAGTTTTGATAATTTCTTTAACCAGGTTGGTCAAGGAAAGACATCTGATGCAGAAATGATGCTTGAAAATTCCTTATTTGGACTGCAATCAGGTTCAGCCATGTCCAGTTATGGGACTTCCAATACCTTTGAAAGTGCTCCGGCAATTCTACATCAAAAGGCCGATTATACGACTGCAGTAATGCACGGTGGTGAAGGTTCATTCTGGAATAGAAATAATGCTTATAAATCATTTGGATTCCAATACTTTTTACCACTAAACTACTTCAAAAATAAACCTGGCTATTATATTGGATATGGTTTAAAGGACAAAATTTTCTTTGATCAATCAATTAAATATATTGAGCGTTTGCCACAACCATTTTATTTAAAAATGATTACTGTGACGAACCACTATCCTTATGATTTAGATAAGAAAAATCAAACCATTTCTAAAACGGATACTGGTGATGAAACGGTAGATGGCTATGTTCAAACGGCGCATTATTTGGATCAGGCTATTGGTAGTTTGATGAAATGGATGAAAAAGACAGGATTATATAAAAATACTTTGATCATGTTTTATGGAGACCATTATGGTATTTCTGGTAATCACCATAAAGCTTGTGCTCAGTTATTAAAGCAAGATACATTTAATGATTTTGATAACTTGAACTCCCAACGTGTTCCATTAATTTTCCACATGAAAGGCCTAAAAGGAAAAATTGATCATACTTATGGTGGGGAAATTGATGTTTTACCAACTCTTTTAAATTTGTTGGGTATCAATGATAAAGGAACTATCCAATTTGGTCATGATCTTTTGAGCAAAGATGCACCACAAATCATAGCACAAAGAAATGGTGATTTTATTACACCAGAATATGCAAAGGTTTCAGGTGATTATTATTACACTAAAACTGGGAAAGAGATTATTGATCCCGATAAGAAGTTGAAGGAGAAGTTAATGTCTTTATCTAACCAAGTAACTACCCAGTTATCTCTTTCGGATCGAATAATTAATGGTAATTTATTGCGTTTTTATAAACCAAGCTGGTTTAAATCAGTAAAACCTAAAGATTATAATTACGGAGAGCAGGAGACATTAGATAATTTGATGTCAAAAGATAATAAGACATCTTTATGGTATAAGAATCATCAAAGGACGACACAAAAGGATTTTAAGACTGATGCACCTGAACTAAAAAAATAGTTCTGCAAAGATTTGATTTTTGTGATAAAATTGATCAGTAATCCTAACCGAGTATTGGAGGCAGCATTGTGTATAATTTATTTATGACACTTATTATCATTGTTTCTATCTTAATTATCATTGCAACAATGATGCAGCCACAAAAGCAACAAGATGCATTAAATGCCTTATCTGGCGGTGCAGTTTTTAGTGGTCAAACCAAAAAACGTGGTTTTGAAGCATTTATGGAAAAAGTAACTGCAGTTTTGTTGGTAATATTTTTCGTGCTGGCTATTGTTTTAGCTTACATGTCTTCAAAATAATTTGTACCTCCCGATCAATCATTGGGAGGCTTTTTTTTAAGTATTTTTTAGAAACGGAGTACTAAATGGCACAAAACGAACGAATTTTGGCCGGTGTTTTAGAAATTTTTCGCCATAATCCACAAAAACAATTTAGAGTTGATCAAATTGAAAAGATGGCAAGACGTGATCGACTCGGCAATTTTACAGAATTAATTAAAGCGTTATCGTATTTGGAACGTGAAAAAAAGATTATTACAGATGGAAAAGGACAATATCAATTAGCGCAGGAAGATTCTATTGTTGAAGGTGTTTTCCGTGCTAATGATAAAGGGTTCGGTTTTGTCAGATTAGATGATGAAGAAGCCGATGATGTATTTATCCAGAAGGATTATACGAATTACGCCGTAGATGGTGATCGGGTAAAAGTAAAGATTACAGCCGGTGGAAATCCTTGGAATGGAAAAGGACCAGAAGGCCAAGTTATTGAAATTCTTGAACGTGGTTTAGAAACTCTAGTTGGAGAATTTCATCCAATGACTGATGAACAAGTTAAATTAAGTCATTTTATTGGTTATGTTTTAAGTAATAATAAAAAGCTCCATAATTACCGAGTTTATGTGAGTGAAAATGGTTTAATTCCTCAAATGGGAGATATGGTCAAGGTTTCAATAAAAAACTATCCTGATGAAGAAAACCCTGAATCAATGACAGGTGCAATTATTGAAATCATTGGTAATAAAAATGATCCTGGTGTTGATATCATGTCGATTGTGGCTGAACATAATGTCCGCACTGAATGGCCTGAAGAAGCGATGAAACAGGCAAATGCAATTCCGGATCATGTTATACCAGAAGATAAAAAAGGAAGAGTGGATATAACCGATCAACCTGCCGTTACGATTGATGGGGATGATTCTAAAGACTTTGACGATGCAGTTGTTTTATGGAAATTACCAAATGGCAATTATCATTTAGGTGTTCATATTGCTGATGTATCTCACTATGTGACGGAAAATTCACCTCTTGATCAAGAAGCTTATGCAAGAGGTAACAGTACTTACTTAGTAGATCGTGTTATTCCAATGTTACCTTTCCGTTTGTCAAATGGTATTTGTTCATTAAATGAAGGCGTTGAGCGTTTAGTTTTATCATGTGATATGGAGATCACACCAGAAGGTAAAAGAGTGGGTTACAAAATTTATCCATCAGTGATGAAATCACATGGTCGTTTAACTTATAACAAGGTTAATAAGACACTTGCAGGTGAATTAGACGGTCTTGAAGAAAAATATCATAAGTTAAGTTCAATGCTTAAAGAAATGGCTCAATTGCATGATGTGTTATATAAAAAGCGGCATGAACGTGGTGCAATTGACTTTGAAGAACCAGAGGCAAAAATTATTGTTGATGAGAAAGGCAAACCGATTGATATTGTCTTGCATCAACGTGGAACTGCTGAAAAGATGATTGAATCATTTATGTTAATGGCAAATGAAACTGTCGCTGAAGATTACTATCGTAAGCATGTTCCGTTTTTGTATCGTGTTCATGAAACCCCTGATGGTGAAAGAATTAAAAACTTCTTTGAATTTTGTAGCGCTTTTGGACTAAATATTAAGGCTGATCCAAATAATGTGAAGCCAATTGATTTGCAAAAAGTAGTGACAAAAACAGAAGGAACTCCTGAAGAAGCGGTAGTTCAAATGATGATGTTACGTAGTTTAAAGCAAGCTCATTATGCTGAAGAAGATTTAGGTCACTTTGGTTTAGCTGCGCAATACTATACTCACTTTACTTCACCTATCAGACGTTATTCAGATCTAATGGTGCATAGAATGATTCATGAATATGCAGATCAAGGAACTGGAGAAGAGATTCAAAGTCATTTTTCTGATAGATTGCCTGAAGTTGCTGATCAAACATCAACTCAAGAACGAGTCTCAATTGATACAGAACGTGAAGTAAATGATCTGAAAATGACAGAATATATGGCTGATCAAGTGGGAGAACATTTTGACGCGGTAGTTTCTTCTGTAACTAGTTTTGGAATGTTTATTCAATTACCGAATACTGTTGAAGGATTAGTGCATATTTCTAACTTGACAGATGATTTTTATAGTTTTGATGAAAAAACATTAACATTAACAGGCCGTGGCACGCATAAAAAGTATAAAATCGGAATGCCAATAAAAGTTACTTTAATTAATGCTAACGTTGAACAACATCAACTAGATTTTGAAATCTATGATCCTAATGCACCTAAACATAAGCATAATGATCGTGGAAGACATAATAGACGTAGAGGCAGTCGCGGATTCAATAATAATCATGGCCGAGGAAAGAATTTCCGTGGTAATAATCGATCCAATCAGCGTGTTAATATGAAGCGGCGCTAGGGATGATTATGATGAAAGAAAAGAATGAAAATTTATTAGCACAAAATAGAAAAGCTAGACACGATTTTTTCATTAAGGAAACAGTTGAAGCAGGTATTGCACTAACGGGGACTGAAATAAAATCAGTACGTGCACGAAGAATTACTTTAAAAGATGGATATGTGCAAATTTATCAAGGTTCAGCTTTTTTAGAAAATGTCCACATAAGTGAATATAAGCAGGGCAATCGCTATAATCATGATCCATTAAGAAGTAGACGTTTATTGCTACACAAAAATGAAATAAGAAGATTAGCGAAAGCTCAGGAAGAACGAGGAATTACTATTATTCCTTTAAAAGTTTATTTAAAGAGGGGATTTGCTAAGGTTTTAATTGGAGTAGCTCAAGGTAAAAAACAATACGATAAACGAGAAACGATTAAAAAGAGAGATCAAGAACGCGAACTTAGACGGAAATATAAAGTTTAAAAGTTGCAAAAAAGATCAAAATATCTTTGGATTTAAAATCATAGATATTTTGGTCTTTTTTATTTTTTATTTAAAAAGTCATTAAAAATTAAGAAAATTATGTGATTTTTTGAAGACTTAAAAAATTTAAGTTTTGTTATATTATTCTGCTGAAACCTAGGTTAATGTTATTTATTTGCTGGAATCCAAAAATTATTTTATAAAAAGTTAAAAAATAGTCTTGCCAAATATTTAATACCTTGATATATTTTAGACTTCATAAATAGAAAGAGGTAGAGAATTGTGGATTATCGTGAAAAGCGTTATTTAAAGAAATTGGTTTTTGGAGATAATAAGACTAACTTCACGACAACCCAATACTGTAAATTGGCAAAAATTAATCGTAATAGTTTTTACCAAAAATATATTTCGACAGCTGGATTCTTTTTAAATATCCTAGAAAGAGATTTATTATCTTGTACTTTTGGAACAGATGATGCGGACTGTTCTATGGCTTTAGAGAATATGTTAAAAATGGTTTACAAAGAGTGGAAACTATATTTTTGGATTTATCAAAAGACTAAGCATGAAGAACATCAAATGATGAAGGCCCAATTAATTGGTGTTATGAAAAAGATAATTTCAGAATATGCTAATGAAATGAATGGGATTTCAAATAAGAATTTGAAAAAAGTAGCAGAAGGCATTTATGATCATCTTTTATCATTAATATTACACAATTGTAAAAAGAGCTTTTTAGATGCCTATTCTAGTTTAGAAAGCTATATTCCAGAAATAGAGGGTCATAGATGCAGTTATTTTTATAAAAAATAAAAAATTTTAAATAATTTTTGTAAAAAATTTTTAGTTAATGTTCGTATAATTAATATAGTAAACTAAAAAAAATAAGTTTTTTATTTAAATTAAGATAAAAACAATATTAATATTCAACAAAATGCTATTAACGATCTGTAAAAAACGAACGAGAAGAATGATTTGACGAAAAAGCAAAGTACAGGTAATATATTTAACTGTCGTCAGGTTAAAAGCCAGGCGACAGAGAGATGAAAAAAAGTTCTTGACAAAGGACAAAGACATCTGATAAAATATAAAAGCTGTCTGTTAACTCAGACGGAGCTAGTACTTTG
>JAHLFT010000022.1 GCA_018883635.1 Candidatus Lactobacillus pullistercoris | reverse complement strand
GAAGATAACTTCTGGGATATTGGTGAAGGTCCATGTGGTCCTGATACTGAAATCTTCTATGATCGTGGTCAAGAAAACAACGATGTTGCTGAAGATGACCCAGAGAACTTCCCTGGTGGTGAAAACGCTCGCTACCTTGAAATTTGGAACATTGTTTTGTCACAATACAACCACTTGCCAAATGGTAAGTATGTTGATCAACCACATAAGAACATCGATACTGGGATGGGTCTTGAACGTGTGCTTTCCATCTTGCAAGATGCACCAACCAACTTCGAAACTGACTTGTTCTTGCCAATCATTCATGCTACTGAAGAAATGACTCCAGGCAAGAAGTATGGCGTTAACAAGGAAGACACTACTGCCTTCAAGATTATTGCTGACCACGTTCGTGCCGTAAGTTTTGCGATTGCTGATGGTGCCCTTCCTTCAAACTCAGGTCGTGGCTACGTATTGCGTCGTTTGATTCGTCGTGCTGACTTGAATGGTCAACGTTTAGGCATTAAGGGAGCATTCCTTTACAAGTTGGTACCAGTAGTTGGCAAGATTATGCAAAGCCACTACCCAGAAGTAATGGATCAACGCAGCTTCATCGAAAAGGTAATCAAGAACGAAGAGGAAAGATTCCAATCAACTTTGGCCACTGGCTTGACTTTGCTTGATGATTTAATCGACAAGGCTAAGAAGTCAGCTGATAAGACCATTTCAGGTAAGAATGCCTTCAAGATGTTTGATACCTACGGCTTCCCATACGAATTGACCTTTGAATCAGCTCAAGATGCCGGTCTTAAGGTTGACAAGAAGGGCTTTGATGCTGAGATGAAGGCCCAAAAGGAACGTGCACGTAAAGCTCGTGGCGATTTGCAATCAATGGGTCGTCAGGACGTAACTTTGATGAACATCAAAGATAAGTCAGAATTTGAATACGGCGTTTACGAAGAACCTCATGCTAAGTTGCTTGACATCGTGGTTGATGACAAGTTAGTTGACAAGGCTGATGGTGAACATGCAACTCTTGTCTTTGACAAGACACCATTTTACGCAGAACGTGGTGGTCAAGTTGCCGACCACGGTAATATTTATAACCAAAATGGTGATTTAGTAGCTAAGGTTACTGATGTTCAACACGCACCAAACGATCAAAACTTACACTTTATTGACCTGATTTTGCCAGTAGAAAAAGGTCAAGAATATGTCTTAAAGATCGATAAGGAACGTCGTGAAGGTTTGCGTCACTCACACTCTGCTACACACCTTCTTCATGCAGCCCTTCGTCAAGTATTAGGTGAACATACTCACCAAGCTGGTTCATTAGTTGATCCTGACTACTTGAGATTTGACTTTACTGCAATGGAACCAATGACTCCACGTGAAATTAAGTCAGTTGAAGAATTAGTTAACCAAAAGATCTGGGAAGCTATCCAAGTTAAGACTATTATCACTACTCCTGAAAAGGGTGAAAAGATGGGTGCTTTAGCCTTATTTGACGGCAAGTACGGTAACAAGGTTCGTGTCGTTCAAATGGGCGACTTCTCCAGTGAATTCTGTGGTGGTACTCACGTAGATAACACTAATCAAATTGGTATCTTCAAGATTACTTCAGAATCAGCTGTTGGTGCTGGTATGCGTAGAATTGAAGCTGTAACTTCAAAGAAGGCTTACGAATACTTAGCAGAACGTTCAAGTTTGCTTGACGATATCCAAGAAGATGTTAAGGCAACTAAGCCAGACAACATTATTGAAAAGATTGACTCAATCGAAAGTGATCTTCACGATAGTCAAAAGCAAGTTGAAGCTTTGAACAAGCAAATCAACCAAGCTAAGGCCGGCAAGATCTTTGATGATGTTAAATCAGTTGGCGACTTAACTGTCATTGCTACGATTGCTGACGTTAACAACATGAACGACTTGCGTGAACTTGCCGATAACTGGAAGAGTGGCAACAAGTCAGATGTCTTAGTCTTAGCTGCTAACAACGATGGCAAGGCCAACATGATCATTAGTTTGGGTAAGAAGGCCTTGGATAAGGGTCTTAAAGCTGGTAATTTAATTAAAAAGGCTGCTCCAATCTTTGGTGGTGGCGGTGGTGGCCGTCCAAACATGGCGCAAGCCGGTGGTAAAAAGCCTGAAGGCTTACAAGATGCTATCAACACAGTGATTGATGAAATTTCTAAGAATTAATTAATTGAGTTTAATCCTTTTTTCAAGTAAAATTATGACAGGAGGAATAATTATGAGTTCGCTAGATAAAACTATGCATTTTGACTTTAATCAAAATAAAGGAAAAAATGTTTATGATACTCTGCAAGATGTTTATAATGCGCTTGAAGAAAAGGGCTATAATCCAATTAACCAGATTGTAGGATACTTACTCTCTGGCGATCCTGCTTATATCCCACGGCATAATGATGCACGTAATTTAATTCTTAAGCATGAACGTGATGAAATTATTGAGGAACTTGTTAAGAGTTATCTGGGCAAGAATAAGTAGATGAGACTATTAGGTTTAGATATTGGCTCTAAAACTGTAGGAGTTGCCGTTAGTGATGAACTAGGCATTACCGCGCAAAAATTGGAGACAATTCCAATTGATGAACAAAGATATAATTTTGGAATGCGCCCACTAAAGAAGATAGTGCGTAAATATAATCCAGAAGGTTTTGTTCTCGGATTACCTAAAAATATGGATGGCAGTTCTGGTCGATCTGTTCAAAGAAGTAAACTATATGGTGAACGATTAAAAAAGAAATTTCAATTACCTGTTTACTTTTGTGATGAAAGATTGACGACGGTTGAATCTCGACGCGTACTGGTAGAAGAAGCTGGAATGCATAATCGTAAGAAACGCAAAGAGGTTATAGACCAAATGGCTGCGGTGCTCATCTTGCAGAATTACTTAGATATGCATCGAAAGGATTAAAATGACAGAACAAGTTAATGATGAGAAAGATCGTCAAATTACCTTAATTGATGATCAAGGTAATGAAGAATTATATGAGATCTTATTCACTTTCCATTCAGATGATTATGACAAGTCGTATGTCCTTCTTTATCCTGCTGCTGTAGGAGAAGATGAGGATATCGAAGTTCAAGCATTCAGTTATGATGCTGACGATGCTGGTGATGTAACAAGTAGTGACTTGCACGAAATCAGTTCAGATGAAGAATGGGATATGGTTCAAGGTGTATTAAATACATTTTTGAGCGATGAACGTTTAAGTGGTGAATAAAAAAAGAGGACTGGCTCGGCCAGCCTCTTTTTGTTATTGATTAAATTAAAGTAAGAAATATGAACGATAAAATTTTAGATATATTAGAATTTAATAGAATTACCGATCAATTAAAGGATTTAGCTATTACTGAGCCTGCTAGAGAAAAAGCGGAAACTTTGCGCCCTAGTAGTGATGCAGATAAAGTAAAGGCACAGTTAGATCAAACTTATACTTTAACAAATATTTTGCGAATTAAAGGTAATTTGCCTTTAACAAACTTTAAAGATGTTCGACCAAGTACTAAAAGATTAAGAATAAAGGCAAATTTAAATTCAAAAGAATTTGGAAATATTTTACTTATCTTAACCTTGGCAAATGATATTACCGGTTTTATGGATCAAATAGATGAAATAAGTTTAGATTCTATTTCTAATATTTTGGCGCGATTAGAAATTCCACAAGATTTATTTAATCGTTTAAAAAAATCTGTTGATTATGATGGAGAAGTATTGGATTCGGCTTCACCAGCTTTAGCCAGAATAAGACATGATATTCGCAGCAATGAAGAAGAAATAAAGAGTAAGATGGATGCTTATACTAAAGGAAATCAAAGTAAGTATTTGTCTGAAGCAATTGTCACTATTCGTGATGATCGTTATGTCATTCCAGTTAGACAAGAATATCGCGCTAAATTTGGTGGGGTAGTCCATGATCAAAGTGCGAGTGGACAGACGCTTTTTATTGAACCAGAAGGAGTTTTAAACTTAAATAACCGTGGTCAAAATCTTCTTTCGCAAGAACGGCAAGAAGTTCATAAAATTTTGCATGATCTGTCTCTTTTGGCAAGCCCAGAAGCTAAAAGTTTAGATACGATTTCACATGCATTAACTGAATTAGACTTTTTGCAGGCGAAGGCCAAGTTAGCTAAAAAAATGAAAGCTACCGAACCGAAAATAAGTAGTGATCATTCGTTTAAAATGTTAAAGGCTAGACATCCTTTAATTGATCCAGAAAAAGTGGTTCCTAATGATATTTGTTTAGGTAAAAAATTTGACACAATGCTGATAACTGGACCCAATACAGGTGGTAAAACTATCACTTTAAAAACGGCAGGATTATTGCAGCTAATGGCACAATCCGGATTATTTATTCCAGTACAAGAGGGTAGTAGTGTCGGCGTATTTAGTCAGGTTTATGCTGATATTGGCGATGAACAATCAATTGAACAATCTTTGAGTACCTTTTCTTCACATATCAATGATATTGTTTATATTATGAAGCGTGTTAGTGAAGATACCTTAGTCTTGATTGATGAAATTGGTGCGGGAACAGATCCAGAAGAAGGTGCCAGCTTAGCAATCAGTATTTTAGACTTTTTACGTAAAAAACAAGCTAAGATTATGGTTACGACACACTATCCTGAATTAAAACTATATGGTTATAATCGTCCGCGGACTACCAATGCTTCGATGGAATTTGACTTGAAGACTTTATCTCCGACCTATCATTTACAAATTGGTATTCCTGGGCATTCTAATGCTTTTGCGATTGCTCGTCGGTTGGGGATGCGTGAAGATGTTGTTAAAAATGCGCAAAGTTTAATGAAGGATACAGATTCTGACATCAATAAGATGATCGAGCGCTTGAATGAACAAACTAAAGCCGCATCTTTTGCAAGAAATCATTTGCAGACTTCATTAGATCGCAGTGAAAAATTAGAACAAAAATTGCAAGAAGCTTTAGATTGGTACAATCAGCGTGTTCAAAAGCAATTAGACTTTGCACAAGAGCGGGCTAATGAAGTAGTTGCTAAACGCCGTAAAAAAGCAGATCAAATTATTAAAAAGCTTGAAAATAGTCATCGTTCTATTAAAGAAAATGAAATTATCGATGCTAAAGGACAGCTTAATAAGTTGGAGAGACAAGAAGCTAATAATTTAGCTCATAATAAGGTCCTACAGCGTGAAAAACGACGGCATCATGTAAGTGTAGGTGATAAAGTTAAAGTCCTTTCATATGGGCAAACAGGCACGATTACTAAAAAACTATCTGAACATGAATATGAAGTTCAAATTGGAATTATTAAGAGTAAGGTTACTGATCGTGATGTTGAAAAAATTTCAAATAGTCAGCAAAAAGCAAAACAATCTGTTAGAGCAACCAGTGGTACTTTGAGAAGAAATAATGCTCATAGTGAATTAGACTTACGTGGACAAAGATATGATGAAGCGATAACGAATTTAGATCGTTATATTGATTCTGTCTTGCTAGCTGGATTAGATTATGTCACGATTATTCACGGCATTGGTACAGGAGCAATTCGAAAAGGAGTCTGGCAATATCTGCGTTCAAGTAATCATGTAAAAAGTTTTAATTATGCCCCTGCAAATGAAGGTGGAAATGGTGCTACGATAGTTCATTTAAAATAATGAAGCAGATAACTTGTAAAAAGTAAGCGCTATTGATATAGTGACATATATAAATAAATTGATTTAATTTTATTAAAGCGAGGTATGAATATGGTTGATGCAATTACAGACCAAAACTTTGAAGAAGAAACTAAAGATGGCGTTGTTTTGACAGATTTTTGGGCAACTTGGTGTGGACCATGTAAGATGCAATCCCCAGTTGTCGATCAATTAGCAGAAGAACGCCAAGACGTGAAGTTCACTAAGATGGACGTTGATCAAAACCAAGAAACTGCTAAGGATCTTGGCATTATGGCCATTCCTACTTTGTTAATTAAGAAAGATGGTAAAATTGTTGATCGCTTGACTGGTTATACTCCTAAGGAAAAATTAAGCCAAATTTTAGATCAATACACTGATTAGTAAATACAAAATAGAAAGCAACCTGCTTAATTGCAGATTGCTTTTTATTTTGTATTTTGTTTTTCTAAGAGATCACGAATTTCTCTTAAATAATCTTCAGAGGTCGGCACAGTTTTCTTTTTTTCTTCACGTCTGGTAATTTTATTAATTACTTTAACAATTAAAAATACGACAAAAGCAATAATTATAAAATTAATAATTGAATTGATAAAACTACCATATCTGAAGGTTGATTCCCCGATTTTAAATACTAAGTTCGAGAGATCAATTCGCCCCACTAATAGACCTAGTAAGGGATTAATAATATTTTTAACCAGCGAATTAACAATTGCGGTAAAAGCTGCACCAACGATAACACCGACTGCTAGATCAATTACATTTCCGCGTGCAATAAACTGTTTAAATTCTTTAACCATGTTTTTAACTCCTATGTATTTTTGATATTAAGTATATAAAATTGATAAAAAAAGGCTAGAAAAATGCTTATTAATTAAAAGTTGCAGTTAATTGTACTTTTTCTTCTTTATCTAAAATCTTTATTTCACATTCAGTTGTACGATTACTCTCTTCTTGAAGTGCTTCTGCAATCATTCCAGCTTCTAGTGAAAATTCTTTACTATCACTATTTAATCGATCGCTAACGGTTTGTCCGCTTAATTCAAAAATAGTAGAGGTGCGGCGCTCTTTTACCTTTTCCAATTTGCCAAATTCAGCATGAGTAAAAAAATCGACTAAATCGTCAAAAGAAGATAAATTATAGTGGCGTGAAATTCTTTTTCCAGCCCAATATAAAATTGTTGTAGTATCTTTACCAAGAATTTCTGGTAATAAAAAGTCCCGATACAATTGATTTATAAAGTAAACATGTTCATTAGTTTGATTAATATTATCTTGCATAAAATTTTCATCCCTTTTATTCTTTTTTATTTTACCGTAAACTATTGAGAGTAGAAAATAATTTTTCTTTTGAGGTGGATATTATTATGGATAATCGACCAATTGGTTTATTAGATTCCGGTGATGGCGGCTTTAGTGTTGTAAAAAAAGTTATCAAAAAACTGCCAGAGGAATCAACTATTTTTATTGGTGATAACGCCAATATGCCTTATGGTAATAAGAGTAAAGAAGAAATTATAAATTTAACTAGACATAGTGTTAAGTTTTTATTAAGTAAAGATGTTAAGTTAATTATTATTGCTTGCAATACGGCGACTGCAGTTGCAATGCCCACAATGCAAAAAGAAGTTAAGCAACAAATAATTGGGGTTGTTCAGTCTGGAAGTTTAGCTGCTGCAAGAGCTACAGAGAATAAAAATGTTGCAGTTGTAGCAACGCCAGTAACAATTAATTCCCATGCCTATCAAAGAGAAATTAATTATCGCGATCCTAAGATAAAAGTTACTGAATTAGCCGCACCTAAATTGGCTCCATTAGTCGAAGCAATGGAAGATTATGAAACTAATTTGAAAGTAGTAAAAGAGAGCTTAGAACCTCTGAAAAACAAAAATTTTGATACTTTGGTTTTAGGTTGCACTCATTATCCAATCATTCAAAAGGAGTTTGAGGCTGCTTTACCAGATGACATTTCTATTGTTGATCCAGCTGATCAAGTAGCTCAATACACTTTTAATGTTATGCAGCGTGATAATTTATTTGCTGCAAGCGGGAGTGTTGCAAAACATGAATATTATACAACAGGAAATGTTTCTAGCTTTGAAAAGATGGGTCGAAGTTTTTTAGATGATGATAGCTTAACAGCAATACATGTAAATACGGAGAATTTATAATGAAAAAGGAAATTCTTTTTGCAACTGGTAATCAAGGAAAAGCTAAAGAATTAAAAGAGGCTTTTAAACGAGCAGGCGTTGATTTAGAGATAAAAACTAATGCTGATTTAATTAATCCGCCACATCCAATTGAATCTGGGAGGACATTTGAGGCAAATGCTAAGATAAAAGCACATGAGCTTGCTGAGTTTTCGGGTTTGCCGACGATTGCAGATGATTCCGGCTTGTTGGTTGATTATTTAAATGGAGCACCGGGAGTTTATTCGGCTCGTTATGCAGGTGAAGCGCACAATGATGCCCATAATAATGCAAAATTGTTAGCAGAATTAGGCGGAGTTCCACAAGAAAAAAGAACAGCTAGATTTAATACCACAATTGTAGCTAGTTTTGCTGGCAACTTTGATAAAGATTTGGTGGTAACGGGTGAATGTAAAGGATTAATTATGCCAGGGCCTGTTGGAGATGATGGTTTTGGTTATGATCCATTATTTTATGTTAGTGAAAAGAAAAAGACTTTTGCTCAAATGACGACAGATGAAAAAAATGAAATTTCTCATCGCGGGCGAGCAATTAAAAAATTACTGCAAGAATTTCCGGCTTGGTTAGAACAATTTGAATAAAAAACCTGGGAAAAATATTTTCCCCAGGTTTTTTTATCCTGTTTTAGTAGTAATCATACTTGTTGTTTTAGCAAACTTAATACCAGCTTTTTGAAGGGCTTCAATATAACGTGCATAGTACATATTTTGAATAACACTTTGTTTATCAAATTTAACTTTAAACCATATCCCGAATTTGATTGTCTCACCATTTTGACTAACGATACCTGTTATGGTTGGTTTTCCAACCAAAGTTCCAGTTTTAGGATGAGTATTTTGGTTAACGTGATTGATTATTTCCGTTACTTTACTGAAGTCATTGTTTGCATCGAGTTCTAAATAAATACTCATTCCAATTGCATCATGCGCTAAGTTCTTGACGATGGAGATGTCACGATTAGGAATAAAAATAATTGAACCATCTGATGTTCTTAACCTAGTAGTTCTTAATCCTAATTGAATTACGATTCCAACTTGTGAATTAATTAAAACAGTATCACCGACATCAAACTGATCTTCACTTAAAATAAAAAAGCCATTAACTAAGTCACTTACAAAACCTTGGGCACCCATCCCTAAAGCTAATGAAAAAATTCCGGCACTTGCAAGAAGTGTCCCAACAGGTACTCCGATAATTGATAAGACTCCAAACAAATAGAAGAAAATTACAGTATATTGAAAGACGCTATTGATTAATGCTGTAATTGTTTTAGTTCTTTTATTTTTAGCATTTCTTCTTTTTCTTTCAAGGTAGCTATAAATTATTTTTTTACCAAAATGTGAAATTAAGTAAAAAATGAACGTCGTTAGCGCTAATTGCCAAAGGATCGAAAGTAAATTATTACTTATTTGTTTCCAATTAAGAGAAAAAGAAGCTTTGCCAAGATGCAATGCTGATTTCATCCAATACCTCTCTTTTAAAATTTTTATTTCTATTTTAACAAATAACTTATTAATTGAGAATAAAGCATTTTCATGCTAGACTTTTTTTAGACGGATTATGGAGGTAGAAGATGGTAATTTCTTATGGCGCTATTGCTGGTTTAATTGCTGCAATTGCATTTTTAGTATTAGTTTTATTTATGATTCCAATGTTAGTTCATACTTCTAAGGCATTAAAAGAAGTAAATCAAACTATGCAAACTACTAATAAATCAATTCAAGAACTTTCAACTGATGTTGATGGTCTAATGAAGCAAAGTAGTGACCTATTAGATAAAACGAATGATTTATTAGCAGATGTTAATAGCAAGATGAAAACGATTGACCCTGTAGTTAAAGCAGCAGCTGATCTTGGAGAAAGCGTTTCTGAAATAAATGCTTCTTCAAAGAAAATGGCTAAACGCTTTAATAATGCTCGCATTGGTCGTGGAGGAGTTATCTCCTCAGTTTTGACAGCAATGTTAGCCAGACGTAAACGTCGCCGAGGCGAAGAATAATTTTTAATGAGGGAGGAAACTTCAATGAGTAAGTTATCAAGTTTTATAATTGGTGCAGCTTTAGGTGCAGCAGCAGGTTTTGTCGCAGGTTCTTTATTGATTGATGATAATCAAATTGATGACGTAAAGAAAAAGATTCAAGGTAATGATAAGCTGCAAGATCTTAAGAAGAAATACGACAATGGTACTGAAATAGTTAAGAATCAATTAGCATCATTCCCTAAGAGTGTTGATGATGATTCAGAATTAAAGGATTTTGATGACATCGTTATTGATGACTCTAATAATGATGAAGATGGTGAAAAAACAGCAGATGATTTGAATAATGCTGAAAAAGATGATGACACTTCATCTTCAGAACCAGAAACTAAATAAAAATATGTTAATTAGAAAAGCGATTGGAATAAGTTTCCAATCGCTTTTCTTATGAGTTAAATTTTTTATTCGTTAACTGGAATAATTTTTAAATCTTTATCTGTATGAGTAAAGAGGTCAAAGCCATCTTTAGTAACAACGCCGCAGTCTTCAATTCGAACGCCAGCAAAGCCAGGAATATAAATACCAGGTTCAATTGAGAAGCACATTCCCTCTTCAAGAACTAAATCGTTTCCTTGAACAATTGATGGAAATTCATGCACATCTTTACCAATACCATGGCCTAATCGGTGAATAAAGTATTCGCCATAACCTGCTTTAGTAATTATATCTCGAGCGACACTATCAAGTTCTTCAGCAGTAATTCCAGGTTTAACCGCATCAATAGCAGCTTGTTGGGCTTCGCGGTCTATTTCATAAATTTCTCTTTGTTTATCACTCGGTGTGCCATAAGCAACAGTTCTACTTGAGTCGGAAGCGTAGCCTTCATGCATTGTTCCAAGGTCAAATAAAACTAATTCATTAGGCTTAATTTTATTCATAGTAGGACCGAGGTGCGGATTAGCAGCATTTGCACCGGCTTGAACAATTGTTTCAAAGCTTTCATGCATTACACCTTTTTGGACCTTGAGTTGGTAATCAATTTGTCCAGCAATACTTCTTTCTGTAACGCCTGTCTTGATAGCGTTAAAACCAATTTGAAAAGCAAAGTCGGCTTCTGCACCAGCGCCTTTTAATTTTTTAATTTCTTCTGGAGTTTTATACAAACGAATTCTTTCAATAAATGGTGAAACATTGCCATTAAAGTCTGCATTAGGAAATTGTTCATGTAATGATTGATAGTGAGCTACTGATAAATTATTCTTTTCAATTGCCCAATTTTGAAATTCATTAGTTCTTTGTTTTACTTTGTCAGCGATAATTTCCCATGGATTTTCAGAATCTAGATAGCCGAAGACATCGCCATTCCATTCACTAGCTTTTGCTTCTTCGACATTTAATGCTGGAGTAAACACGAATGGTTCGGCATCTTTAAAAGCTACTAAACTAAAAATTCTTTCATGCGGTTCCATTTCATAGCCAGTAAAGTAGGCAATTGTGATTGGATCTGAAATATAAGCTATATCTTGATTATTTTTGCCAAGCCAAGCTTGTAATTTTTCTAAATTCATATGAAATATTCCTTTCTAAAAAAATAATTGTGAATATTTTCAATCAAGTATATCATGAATAGGTATGAAAAAAATGAAAGAAAACTAGTAAGCGCTTGCATTTAAGAGTCTTTAGTGTTAAATTTTATATTGAATCTTTTTAAGGAGCGAGGAACAAAAATGCATAAACAAGAAGTGACTATTTATGACGTTGCCCGTGAAGCAAAAGTTTCAATGGCAACGGTCTCTCGTGTTGTAAATGGGAATAGCAATGTTCGTAAAGAAACTCGTGAAAGAGTAGAAGAAGTTATTAAAAGATTGCATTACCAACCAAATGCAGTGGCACAGGGCTTAGCTTCAAAGAAAACAACAACAGTTGGTTTAATTGTTCCTGAATTAACAAATCTTTATTTTGCGGAGTTATCAAAGGGAATTGATGATATTGCTTTACTTTATAAATACAATATTATCATTAGCAGTATCGAAAACCGATTGATGAAAGAAGATGAAGTCATCCAAAGCTTATTGAATAAGCAGGTGGATGGTGTCATTTATATGTCTAATCGTCTTACAGAAAAAGCAGCAAGTGCTTTTAAGAGAACTAATACACCGGTTGTCTTGGCTGGAACAAAAGATAATCGTGAAGGATTTGCCTCTGTTACTATCAATTATCAAAAAGCTGATACAGAAGCTTTGAATTTGATGTTAAATGACGGCAAGAAAAATTTAGCTATTGTTGTTGGGGATAAAGAAGCTGTAGTTAATAAAGATAATCGTTTTCCAGCATATCGTGAATTTTTAGCAGAACATGGTTTAGGTGAAGGACACATTTATAGCGGGGTTAAAGATTACTCTGATGGTTATAATCTCTTTTCAAAGCTTAAAAATGATGGGATTGATGGAGTAATTGTAACTCGTGATAGTACAGCTGTTGGTATTTTAAATTCTGCAATTGATGCGGGAGTCAAAGTACCAGAAGATTTTGAAATTATTACTGCAAGTGCTACTCAAGTTGCTTCAGTTGTGCGTCCAGCTTTAACCACGATAAAGCAACCTTTATATGATATGGGTGCGGTCGCAATGAGAATGTTGACTAAACTTATGAATAATGAAAAAATTGATGACATTCATGTTCAATTGCCATATGAATTATTAAAAAAGCAAAGTACATTAAATCAATAAAAAAATCACGGATTTTCCGTGATTTTTTTATTAGTTTTATTTTTCTTTAGTTAATTCGTAAATAGCTTCAGCATAAATTGCAATAGAATTAATTAAGTCATCCACCTTCATATATTCATTTGCTTGATGCATTACCATTGGCGCATCTTCAGGTTGTGCACCGTAGGCTACACCATGTTTAAATAATCTACCGTAAGTACCTCCGCCGATTACTATTTCATGTCCCTTTTTACCAGTCTGCTTTTCGTAAACTTGGAGTAGGGTTTGAACTAATGGATCGTCACCAGGAACATAATGTGGCTTTTCAAATGAATCGTAACTTGGGTTAAGAATTTTACCAAATTTTTCATTTACTTGAGAAATCATTTTATCAGGATCTGTACCTTGAGGATAACGAATATTATCTCGCAATAGTGCAGTATTTTCGCCATATTCGAAAATACTTGGTGCACTGGATAAATCGCCCATTAAGTCATCGTGGTGGAAAATCCCCAACTTTTTACCTTTGAAATCCTCATGTTCAATTTCAGCGATAAAGTTAAGATAATTCTTATCGCGACCAGCAAAATCATATTGATTCAAGAATAAGGCCAAGAAGGTGGCAGCATTTCTTCCTACTTGAGGAGCACTAGCATGAGCTCCTTGCCCAGTAAGTTCAAGATTTGCGGTATCTTTATTGATTGTAAAAGATCCTTCAAGCTGATTATCAGCGATAAATTTAGAAAAGTCTGCTTTAATTTCCTCTAAATTATTTGCTTTAATTGTTGCAAACGCTTTTTGTGGGGTCACATTTGTAGCAATACCAGCTTTAAAATTGAGAAGTGATACTGAACCTTTTTCTGGATTATCTTTAAATTTTAGGTCTAAAGTATAAATTCCTTGTTCACCATTGATAATTGGAAATTCGGCATCTGGTGAAAATACCTGATCAGGAATCGGTTCATGTTTTAAATAATAATCAATTCCAACCCAATTTGTTTCTTCATTAGTGCCGACAATAAAATCAATTTTCTTTTTTGGCTTAAATCCGGCTTCTTTTAGTAAAAGCATGCCGTAATATGCAGCAAGAGCAGGTCCTTTATCATCTGCGGAGCCACGTCCAATAATCTTACCATCCTTAATTAACATTTTAAAAGGATCAGTAATCCAGCCATCACCAGCAGGGACTACATCCATGTGGCCGATAATACCAAGTCGTTTATCGCCATCACCATAATCAACACGACCAGCATAGTTATCAATATTTTTGACTTGAAAGCCATCGCGTTTAGCAAAAGATAAAAATTTTTTCATTGCTTGAACAGGTCCGGGACCAACTGGATATTCCGCTGAAGTATTATTTAAGTCTTCTGAAGAATCAATTGCAATTAATTCTGCTAAATCCTTTAGAATTTGATCTTTTTTCGCCTGTGCTAATTTCTTATAATCTATTCTCATTCGTTTTCTCCTGTTTTTTTATTTGAAATAATTTTAACAAAAAGGCACTTTTCTGTGGTAAAAAGTGCCTTTTATTTTATTAATTTATAATATTATTCACGCGCTTAAGTTTTTCAAAAAGATTTGCTTCATGAATAGAATATTGTCCAGTAGATGGTAATAATGCCAAATTTGTGTAATGACTGATGCGAGATAGATTTTCAAATGTATTTAAAGATGAAGAATCAAAAAAGCCATAAAATAAAATATCTTTTGCTTTAATCCAGCTCTTTGTTGTGTATAACCACATATTTTGCGGGGTCCCATTAAAATTCAGGATCTTATATAGTGTTCTAGGTTTTAATTTTTTATCTGTTTTTGCGGTATTTTCTGGATATTTATAAATTTGTGCTTCGTGATTTGGGCGAACTAGTATTTGTTTATTTTGGAAGGGTCTAATGTCATTAGGTTTAAGATCTAAATTAACAAATTCTGCAGAGATAAAAGTTCTTTCTGCAATTTGATAAAATAAACGGTCATCAACTCTTACACCATAAGAGACGTGTGCTTTTTCTCCAGGTTTGATAAAGCTCTTTTTAGAAATTCTAACGTATGGATTCATCATTGTTGGTATTTTATTTTTGCCAAAATATATTCCATTACGATTAATTGCATATTTTTGCGTGCCTAATTTGTATTTGAATCCAATTTCTGGAAAATTGGTAACAACACCATCAATATTTTTATTAATTAACCAGTGCCATAAGCTAGGTGTTTCATCCATTTCTGCCCAGACAAAACTTGTTTATTTAATTTATGCAGCCAGTGAATAAGAAAGGGATGTTCTTGAATAATATCAGATGATACATTTACCGCATTTACTTGTGGCAAGATACTGAAGTTAATTCTTTTGAGACTACCCACGATTTGAATCAAAAAGACATGTGGTAATACTTTTCGAAAATGAAATAGGCTAGTATTGGAAAAAGAATGAATCATTATTCGATTTTCCATTTTATATTGTTTAACTGTTTCTGCTATTTTATCTTCGAGTTCATATGATGGATTTAAATTATGGTCAATTTTAGTTTCAAGAATAAATTTTGTATTGGGTTTGTTTTTATAATAATCAAAAAGTTGACTTAAAGACTTGATATGTTCGCCATTATCATACTGAAGTTGACTAAGTTCGCTAAAAGTATTTTGTGATACAATTGCATGTGTATGAGTAACACGGTCATCATGTGCAATTATTGGCACACCATCTTTAGATAATTGAAGATCTAGCTCAACATAGTCGGCTCCAGAATTAAAAGCTGAATTATCGCTTTGGATCGTTTCTTCTGGAAACTTAGTTGGATCTCCGCGATGACCTACAAGCGTGAAGCCACTTGATAAAATAAATATAAAACTGAAAAAAACGGCCAAAAGTAAGTGGCTTTTAAATTTCATGTGTACACCTCTATCGCATATAGTAACAATAGCATGGTTGTACATTTTTTTCTATTTAGTCTCAACAAAAAAGGGAATAGGGTGTGGAATTAATGGATCAGCAATATGAGACATTAGATTTAATTGAGGAAGTAACTCGTAACGACGGCAGCAAATATTATGAGATTTCCAATATTGATCAAAATGGAATTGCCGAATTAGCTGTTAATCGTGGTTATATTAAGCAAGTTAAAATCTTGCAGGTTAATATTGCGCGAACTAAGCCACTGATAACATATGAAAAATATATCAATGAAACGTATAAGTTGCAGACTCTTCTTAGTGAGGATGACTGGAAAGATCCTAAGTGGGTTGAATGGGAAAAACCTGAAGGTAAAGTTTTGGATGCATACAATATGGTCTTAAAATCAAATCGTATTGGTTAGAAAGAGACAGTCATGGAAAAAATTCGCATTTTGCACACTAATGATCTTCATTCACATTTTGAACATTTTCCCCAAATTGGACGCTATTTAAAACAAATTCAAAATCATCCCGATGCAGATGAAGTTTATACTTTTGATGCTGGGGATTTCATGGATCGCTCACATCCTTTGACAGATGCGACAGAAGGGCAAAGCAATATCAAGTTAATGAATGAATTTCATTATACTGCTGGAACAATCGGTAATAATGAAGGGATTTCAAACCCACATGCGGTTTTAGAGCATTTATTTGATCACGTCGATTATCCTATTATATTATCCAATTTGCGTGAAGAAGACGAATCAATGCCAAAATGGGCGCAAGATTATCATATTTTGAAAACGAAAAAAGGTACCAGAATTGCCCTAGTTGGTTTAACAGCAGCATATCCAATGACTTATGAGCCTAATAACTGGCATGTAAAAATGTTAGGCAATACAATGAATCGTGTTTTGCCCAAAATTGAGGGGAAATATGATTTATTGATCTTAATTACCCATGTTGGTCAAAAGATGGATCGCTGGCTTGCAAAACATTATCCCCAAATAAATTTGATTATAGGGGGACATAGCCATACTTTGATTAAGAATGGTGAAAAGGTCAATAAAACTTGGATTACTCAAACAGGAAAATGGGGTAATTATGTAGGTGATATCATGTTAGAGTTAAATGATGATCATCAATTAAAAAAAGTTAAACCGACAACAGTTAGTGTTCAGCAAATGAAAGAATATCCTATAGATACGGCAGTGATTCAAGGATATTTAGATAAGGGTAAAGAATTATTAGAAAAAGAAAAAGTGGCTTTTCTTCCTGAAAAATTTGCTGATGATAAAGTAGCTGCTATTCAAATTTCTTTAGATGCAATTGCTGATTTTGCGGGAACTGACTTAGCGATGCTTAGTTCTGGGTTATTTTTAACACCGTTTAAATCAGGCATATTCACTCATTATGATCTTCAACAAGCATTACCGCATCCAATGCATGTAGTTCGTTCTACTTTAAAGGGAAGCGATTTGTGGCGTTTAGTCATGGAAATCGAAAAAAATCGCCATTATTTAGAACATTTCCCATTACAAGGAATGAGCTTTAGAGGAAAAATATTTGGAGAAATGTATTATAAGGGGATAAAAGTCGATAATTTCCATCGAATTGTGTATGTTAACGGTAAAGAAATTAATCCAAATGAGGAATATCAAATTGCTGTTTTAGATCATTATGTTTTGATTCCATTTTTCCCAACTTTAGCAATTGTTGGCGAAAATGAGTTTTTATTCCCAGATTTTTTGCGTGAAGTTGTTAAAAAATATTTAGCAAAAGAATTTCCAATCTCAAAAAGTGAATTAAATGACAGAAGAAAAAAATAAACGAAAAGACGAAAATAATCAATCCGAAAATCGATTTTCAAAAGCTCAACCTTTACGTCATCCAATGGCAGTGGTAGCTCAGGAAAATGATAAGTTAAAAATAAATAAACAACTCTATAGAATATTAATTAATAAACGTGATGCAATTGACTTAGAAACCTTAAGAAGAAAATATGATCCGTATCTTGATCAGTATGATTTTATTGTAGGGGATGTTTCTAGCGAGCATTTACGTTTAAAAGGTTTTTATAAAGATAATGTGAGAACTGCAATTGATCGTAAAGTAAAAGCAATCTCTGATTACGTAGTTGAATACTGTAATCCGGGGGCTGCTTATTTTGTGCTTGAATTAATTTCACCAGTTCACCATTATAGTAAAAAAATAGATACTAGAAATAATTCTGGACGTAAGCGGCAGTATTCTAATCACCGTAAGTTGAAACTAAATAATAATTTTAAAAAACGACGTGTTCATAAAACCAATTTTTCTAAAAAGAAAACTATTTCTGTTCGGAAGCATCGGGGACACAAGCATTCATTTGTAATAAAGAAAAGAAAGGAATCCTAGTGAAAAATTATCGCTTATTTTTGATCGACCTTGATGGAACTGTTTATCGAGGAGAGGAAACAGTTGAATCAGGTGTTCGTTTTGTTCATCGTTTAGTAAAAAATAATAAAGACTATCTCTTTTTAACTAATAATACGACTCGTACACCGGAGATGGTTGTCAATAAATTAAAGGGACATGGAATAAAAACTGATGTATCTCATGTTTATACTCCAAGTATGGCGACAGCAAGTTATATTTTACAGCATACTAAAAAGAAAAGAATTGGTGTGTACATTATTGGCGAAATAGGACTTTGGACAGAATTATTGAGCCATGAAGAATTTGAATTAAATGAACAAAATCCAGATTATGTAATTGTCGGAATGGACAAAGATTTGACCTACCATAAAGTTCGAGTAGCTAGTCGTTGTATTAGAAATGGTGCCACCTTTATAGGGACTAATGCTGATTTAAATCTTCCGTTAGGGAATGAACTCATTCCTGGAAATGGTGCTCAATGTAAAATGGTTGAAGCCTCTAGTGGTCAAAAACCTTTGTATATCGGAAAGCCAGAGTCAATCATTGTCGATATGGCTCTGAAAAGGATGGGCTTTTCTAAGTCAGAATCTGTTTTGGTTGGTGATAATTATGATACAGATATCAAAGCAGGATTTAATAGTGATGTTGATCAAATATTAACTTTGACTGGCGTTACAAGAAGAGAAGATCTGGTTGGCAAGCGCAAACCAACTTATTTGGTAAACAATTTGGACGATTTTGAAATATGAAGAAAAATCTAAATCTTTTTCAAATTCTATATTATTTTTTATTTGGAATTTCTAGTAGTATAGTTGGGGCAATTATTGCTAGTTGGCCTTTACTATTTATATTTGTGTTGCTTCAAAAAACAAATGAATTAGTTCATTTATCTATTTTTAAGGTGATGCATAATTATAATCAATTGATGTTTTATTTACTTAATCCGTTTAAAACTGTCTTGAAAATGGATGATTTTTCTACTTCAAAAAATGCTGCAGAACATTTTGCTGATTGTAAAAATCTTTTTGTGTTTACGTTTATTATTTTTATTTTTTGTTTAATTATTTACGTAATTGCTAAAAAGACCAAAAATAGGACATGGTTAAAACTTGATAAGACATGGGCATTATTATTTTTGATTTTGCCAGTTGTAATTTTACCTTTTGCAATTACAAATTTTGATAGCTTTTTTGTAGTATTTCATCATTTACTGTTTAGTAATACTAATTGGCTGTTTGATCCTAATTTAGATCCAATAATAAATATTTTAACAGAGGGATTTTTTGCCTCATGTTTTGCTGTAGCTGGGATAATCTATGAATTATTTTTTGCTGCAAAATTAATCCAAAAATAAAAGGAGTTTCATTAATGAAACTCCTTTTTGAGTATGATCTTCTTTTTTAAAGCAACGATTGCAATTGGAACAACTGAGACAAGTATGATCGCCAAAACAATCATCGAAAAATGATCTTTAACAAATGGAATATTGCCGAAGAAAAATCCAATTAAGGTAAATAATCCGGTCCATAGAACCCCACCTAAAATGTTGTATGTGAGAAATTTTCTATAGTGCATTTTACTTCCGCCAGAAATAAAAGGAACGAAAGTACGGATAAAAGGAATAAAACGGCCAATCACAATGGTAATTGCTCCGTGTCGCTCAAAGAATTTTTCCGCAGCTAAACGATTTTTTTGATTTATCAGTTTATTAAACCAGTTATGTTTTTCACCGGCATTAGTTGACCATTCACCTAAACTATAATTAATACTGTCTCCAACTATTGCAGCAATTGCTACTACAAGATAAATTAACCAAATGTTTAGTTGATAACGTGAGTTTGCGGCCATTGCACTTGCTGCAAATATTAGTGAATCTCCTGGTAGAAAGGGAAAGATAACTAATCCCGTTTCTATAAAGATAATTGCAAAAAGTATTAGATAACTTCCCGCACCAAATTGATTAACAATGGTTACTAAATGATTATCAATATGAAGTATAAAGTCTATTAAAGGCATCTTTTCTCCCTACATACTTGTTGAATGGATTGTTAAGGTCTTTTCAGGAAATAACTTGCGCATAATATCTGTAATTGCAATTTGTACTTCGCCAAAACCTACACCAATTATAGGGACTCTTCCAGAATAATCAACAGCATCACCTACAGCATAAATTCCTGACAAATTTGTTTGCATTGCAGAATTGACAGCGATTTTAGTTCCATTTAATTCAATTCCCCATTTTTTGACAAAACGATTATTTGCCTTAAAACCGTAGGCAACAATTATTTCATCACAAGCAATTTCCTTATTCTCATCGTCTCCGACTTTTTTGAAATTAAGTTTCAAATGATTATCTACTAGTTCAAGACCTTTGGGAATATATGGTGTTATAATTTCAACATTTTTTAAATTTTTAATTTCTTCAAGAGTGGCCTCGAGTCCTCTGAATTGCTCTCGACGGTGAATTAACTTAATTTGATTGGTTTTACCAAATTCTGCTGCCCAGTCTAAGGCAGAATCTCCACCACCTAAAATAGCGATAGTTTTATTGTTAAATTGTTTAGGATCTTTTATAAAGTAGTTTATTTTATCTTCAACTTTCGGACTAATTTTTAAAGGCAACTTTTTAGGATTAAATGCACCGTTTCCGGTTGCAATAATTACTGTCTTAACTTGGTAATCTTCGTCGATGATAAAATAGTCCTCCTTTTTTGAAATATCTTTTACTGAATGATTGGTAATAATTGAAGTGTTTTGATTAATACCATCCTTTAGATTTTGAATCAATTTTTCTGCGGAAATCGATGGGTATGCAGGAATATCGCGAATTTGTTTAAAAGGATAAAGCATTTGAGGTTGACCACCGATATCATTTAATGAATCAAAAAGTACACTTTTTAAATTATGTAACTGAGCATAATTAGCAGAAAACAACCCAATTGGACCAGCTCCTATAATTGCTAGATCAAACTTTTTTATTTTAAAAACCTCCCTAAAATATTGATATATCAACTTTAACATGAAAGTAGTCATATTTCATTTAAAAAATACTTGTCATTTATAAAAAAATAGTGTAAATTAATTGAGTCAGCTTTTTAAAGGTTGAGAAAAACGTACTAAAAAAAATAAAAAAGTACTTGCAATTATTTTAAAAAGCTGGTAATATATTTAACTGTCGTCAGGTTAAAAGCCAGGCGACAGAGAGATGAAAAAAAGTTCTTGACAAAGGACAAAGACATCTGATAAAATATAAAAGCTGTCTGTTAACTCAGACGGAGCTAGTACTTTG